>JBNKDB010000030.1:0-8913 GCA_050288045.1 Anaerolineales bacterium
TCAGGTACGGGTCCTCGCCGTAAGTTTCCTGGCCGCGGCCCCAACGCGGGTCACGGAAAATGTTCACGTTCGGTGTCCAGAACGACAAACCAAAGTAGATTTCCCGCAGGCCGTTACGCGCTGCGGCGTGGTGCTTGGCGCGCGCTTCGTCGGAAATAGCATCGGCGACCTTGTTCACCAACTGCGGGTTCCAGGTTGCGCCCATGCCAATCCCCTGCGGGAAGACGGTAGCAATCCCGGCCCGGGCCACACCGTGTAAACACTCATTCCACCAATTGTGCTGCGGGACATCGAGCCGCTCAATCGCCACCGCGTCGAACACCATTTGCGAAATCTTCTCTTCCAATGTCATCCGAGAAACCAGGTCGTCCACACGCGCTTCAAACGATAAGCTGGTGTCCTTGTATGCGGGGTTGTCTGTCATAGTTCGAATCTCCTAGATTAATCTGCGTTGATCTTCTGATTCCATACCCGCAACCCAAAGCGGCTGAGGTAAATGGGAATATTCTTGAAAAATGGGCGCTCGGCCTCGATCACACCGATCATCGTCCGTTTCACATTGGACACGGCTCCCCCCAAGATAGTTACTGAGCCACCCTCGCCCCCAGCACCGTTGACCTTCCAGCCCAATGCACCGTGCTCACGTGCGATCTCGATCACCTTTTCGGCATCAGCACTGATCAAATTGGGATGCAATTCACGCTGCGCCTCGGTATTGCGAATCATGGCGCACCCCAGCGCATCGAAATCCCGGTCAAAGAGCGCATCCCGGGACAATTCGGCCGTCTCCCGCAAAGCATTCAAGGCTTTGCTGTCCGGCCCGGCCCCTTCCAGGTCACGGATCACCATCTCGTGCACCTCGGAGGATTTGTGCGATTTACCCAGATAGATCAACGTCAAACGGCGCTCCAATTCCCACCAGGTTTCATTCGGCAAATAGATCGGCGAAACGGAGGCCTGCGGGTAATCGAACATTTCAATGTAGTTGATGCCGCCATAGGCTGAACACAATTGATCCTGGATACCGCTTTGCTGACCCAGGCTATCGGTCTCGATACGTTGCGCAGCGTAAGCAACTTCGTGCAGGGATAAGCGCCCCGGCGTCAGATAGTCCAACGCCCCGATTAGGGCCACAGTTACAGCCGCTGAGGTGCCTGTTGAAGCGCCACTTGGTGCTTCAGAATAGATCGTCACCTCGAAGGAATATTTTTCCGGGACCTTCATGTAATCGATGGAAGCTTCCAGCAGCGGGTGTTTATCCCAATGCATCTCCGGATTGACCACGTAGCGCTCACCGTAATTTTCGGCATTCACTGTAATGCGCCGTTCGCGCTCCCCACAAGGATAGACAGCGATCTGGACTTCGGCGTACGGATAGACACCAATGTTGAAAATCTTGCCATGCCCCGCGAACCAGGTATCCGTCCAACCCCCATTATCACAGATACGGATTGGGGCAACGCTGTTGACGATGAACAACGGCTTACGGTCTTCTTCCATGCTTCCTCTTCATCCGATTCTTCCAGACCAAACTTTAGTTGCTAATCGGGCTGCTGTCAAGCAAGCCAGGATATTATAAACGCACACGCATCTGAGCAAATTTAAATCGAATGAAAAAAGTGCCCACGAAAGGCACTTTTGATTTATGCGATATTAACAATGACGTACTCGCGAACCGTTTAGCCCATCAATTTCTTGGCCAGGGTTGCGGCCTGGCTGGCATCGGCGGCGTAACCATCCGCGCCAATTTCCTGCGCGTACGTATCCGTGACCGGCGCACCACCGATAATCACCTTGACCGAATCACGCATACCCTGATCCCTGAGGGAACGGACAACCATCTCCATGTTCGGCATGGTTGTTGTCAGCAATGCCGACATCGCCAGGATATCGACCTTATGTTCTTTAACTGCATCCACAAAGGCATCATCAGCCACATCCACGCCCAGGTCGAAGACTTCAAAACCAGCCCCCTCCAGCATCATCGACACCAGATTCTTACCAATGTCATGCAGGTCTCCCTTGACCGTACCAATCGCGACCTTACCAAACGGCTCGACACCACTTTCGATCAATAACGGCTTGATGATCTCCAGGCCACCCTGCATGGCGCGCGCCGCGATCAGCATTTCGGGCACGAAATACTCACCTTCTTCGAACAAGCGCCCGACTTCACCCATCGCCGGGATCAACCCTGCGTTCAAAATAGCCTCGGCTTCCACGCCAGCATCTACAGCTTGCTGTACGTGCTCGCGCACTGAACCCAGGTCTCCTTCAAGAATGCCTTGATAGATCGTTTCTAATATCGCTGTCATTTTCAACTCCGGAATGAATAATCGCGCCCACTTGACAAAGTCCTCTGATTTATAACATATTTCCATCAGATTTCAAGAAGCTGTCAACGTTCAGCCTTCAGTAGTCAGTCTTTCGCGATAAGATGATAACGCTTTACGAGAAACGATTATCGAAATTCGTAAAACGACATTGATGACGGATTCTTACTCCCATGCCCCATGCTCCCACGCCCTCCATTCTCCTTCCGGTATAATGCTCCTAAACGTTTTATCAATCATGAACCCAGAAAGGAACCTTGTGACTGAATTCTTACTGATCCGCCACGGCCAGACCGATTGGAATATAGAAGGAAAATATACCGGCCAGTCGGACATTCCCCTCAACGAAACCGGCAAAGCACAGGCTCGCGCCGCCGCTGCCCAATTGCAAGCCAATCCCCCTGATTTGATCTACTCCTCCGATCTGAAACGGGCCTACGACACGGCTAAGATCATCGCCGAAGATCTGGGCATGGACATCCAGCAGGATGCGCGCCTGCGTGAAATCCACCAGGGAGTCTGGGAAGGTCTGCATTTCGACGAGATCAAAGCACGCTTTGCAAATGAGTTCGCGGCCCGGGAAAGCAATCCGTTGGAAGTCGCCCCACCAGGTGGGGAAACCGTTGGGCAGGTACAGGCGCGCGTCCTGGAAGCACTCAGCGAAATCGTTGCACAGTACCCCAAGGCGCGCGTTGCCATCGTGTCGCATGGTCTGTCATTGGCGATCATCAAAGCTTATGCTCTGAACAAACCCATCCAGGAAGTGTGGGATTTAATTCCCCCAAACGCAATTGTTGAAAGCGTCTTTATACCCACTGATTGATAAATTACAGCCCTTTATCCACCACAGAGACGCCGAGGCGCAGAGAAAGAAAATGCTCTGCGCCTCGGCGGTATATTTCATAAGCAAGTACACGTCTACCGGTCTTACTTATTCGGCTCGATCACCACTTTAAAACCTTCACGGCGTGCAGCGCTTTCAAAAGCCTGCTGGTACCCCGCCAGTGGATAGCAATCGGAAACCAGCGAACTCACATCGATCAGTCCTTTATCGACCAGCTCGACTGCGCGCGGATAGGTGTGCTTCATGCGGCGGCACAGCTTGATCGTCAGGCCACGGCGGCGCGCCGAACCAGCGCTGAATGTGATGCTGTCATTATCGGGAATACCCACCAGCACCACCGTAGCACCCGGCCGGGAAGTCTCGACCGCTGTCGTGACAGCATCGTTATCTCCGGCTACCTCAATGGCAATGTCCACTCCATTTTGGTTCGTGGCTACCATAATCGCCTCGACCTCTTCCGCTTTATGCGCCTGAAAAACATCGGTTGCACCATTAGCCTTGGCTGCTTCGACGCGGTGCGGCAGCACATCTGTGGCGATCACCTGCGTAGCCCCCAATAAACGGGCAAGCTGCACGATCATCAGGCCAATCGGCCCACAGCCATACACCCCAACGCGCGCCCCCAGTCTAATTTTCGCCAGATCGGTAGCGAAGATTGCCACGCCTAACGGCTCGAGCATCGCCCCGGCCACATCATCGATGCTGTCCGGGATTGGAATAACGAAACGTTTCGGCCAGGCCATGTACTGGCGCAAAGCACCATCTTCCTTGCCATGCCCGGCAAAGATAATGTTCTCGCACAGGTTAGGATGCCCTTGCTCGCAGAAATAGCAATGCCCACAGGAGATGGCCGGTTCGACCGCCACGCGCTGGCCTTTCATCTCGCCGCTTTGCACAATCCCGGCGAACTCGTGGCCGAGTACCAACGGTTCTTTTAACACCGCGTCTCCAATGCCACCTTCCCCAAACCAATGCAGGTCGGAACCACAAATCCCAACTGCCGTCACTTCCAACAGGACTTCATCTTCCCCAGGTACTGGCTCCGGCTCATCATACATGCGCAAGTCACCGGCGCTGTGAATTCGGATTGCTTTCATATTTTCACCTTTACTTCGATCCAGATTGCTTAACTATGGTAATACACATCCCAATCCAGGTAAGTGCTCAAAGCCTCGTCAACGGCAGCCGCAGTCTGCGAGAGATTCACGGCTACATGATGCTCGAATCCTTCTTCACAGATGTAGCGCAGCAAGTTCTGTAGATGAGGAATACGCACCACACCAAAACCGCCAAAGGTTTGCAGCGGGTCATTGGTCAGTTCACCCTCACCAACATAGGCCATCATGCGGCCATTCAGATCATCCGTAGAAACCCGGCAAAAAGTGAACGGCTCGGCCCGCACGCGCCCCACCACCGTCCCAAAGGTGTTCTCCTTGCCGACCGTTCCGGCGATGATCTCTTGATAATCCATCACCGGGATGTCATCCGAGCCAATCGGCTTGTCAACGAAGATGTCCTTGGGCAGGTTCGAGCAGTGGAAGATCACACACTTGTCGGGGTCGTCGCCATAATTGTTGTTCCAGTCCACGATCGCGCTCGGTTTGCCAGAAGCCAATGCCATTGCATACATCCCAACCACCCCGGCGATATCGGTTTCGCAGGCACTGGGCAGCAAAGAATTGCTCATAATGCTCAACAACGTGCAGGGCACCACGCCGTAATATTCCTGCATCGACGTCCAACATTGCACCGCGGTAGCGGCTAATTCGGCTTCCTGCATCCAATGATCTACAACCACCCCGAAGCGCGCCATCTTGTCCAATGCTTCGGCCGGAATACCGTCCGTGGGTATATACGCCCGGATTTCTTCCAACTTGGCTTTCACGTCAGCGCTGCCCAGACGTTCGGCGCGCCCAAAAACTTCGGACAGGTCGAGCGTTTCCACCGAAATCCCGGCCCGTTCAAGCAGTTTCTCGCTGTAGCGCACGGTATTGAAAGCCGCCGGTCGGGCACCAATCGCGCCCAGGCGAACATTTTTCAGACCGCCCACGATCCGGCAAGTAGCCCCAAACTGCGCCAGGTCTGCCCGGAATTCCGCGCTCTCCGGGTCGACGGTATGAGACGTGGTCAGCGAATATTTGAGGCCATACTGCCGGAGGTTGTTGCAAGCCGACATCTTGCCGCAAAACGAATCGCGCCGATCCTGGATCGACATCTTGGTCGGCTCATCGGGATAAGCTTGCACCAAGACAGGTACGTCCAAATTTGCCCAGCGCAGCGCGTTGGAAATAGCGCGTTCGTCGCCGAAGTTCGGCAAGGTCACCACCACGCCGTCGATCTCGGCACTGTGCTGTTTGAACAGATCGGCACATTTGCGCGCATCTTCCAGACTCTCGATACTGCCGTAGGGTGTATCTTCGGGGGTCAGTGCGACGGTTTTGAACCCTTCCTCTGCCAACACTCTCAAGGTCGTTTCCCGCCCAGACAAGGCCAGGTGATCGGGGAAAAAGCCCCGATTGCCGACGATCACACCCAAGGTTGTTTGCTTCTGCATAAGTTCCTCCTAAAAATTGAATATGCTTGGATAAAAACTACCCGTGAATCTTATCAGATTTATTGCATCTCGCCAATTGAGCGATATAATATGTGCAATTGCCCAGCCCACACCCAACCCATCTCAAGGACTTTGCATCGGTCTATTTTGCCAGCAGAAAAAGCCACCAGGAAACACAATTGCCAAGGTGGCTTTTTAGTAACCGTGAGATGGCCCTCACCATGCAGCGAGGTTCCTATGACCGAAAAGCTCCGTACCGCGATCATTGGCGTTGGCGGCATGGCCCGCCACCACATCCGCCAGATGCTGCAACAGACCAGTACGACCAAGATCGTTGCGCTCTGCGAGCCATCTACACAAGCCTACCAGGCCGCGGCCGAGCTTTTTACCATCGCCGGGCTGGAAGCACCCCCCAACCAACCAGACATAGCGAAACTGCTGGCCGACTTCGAACTTGACGCCAGCTTTATTATCACTCCGCACGCCTACCACCACGACCAGACCGTTGCCTGCATGGAAGCCGGACTGGATGTACTGCTCGAAAAGCCAATGGTGATGAACGCCGCAGAGGCCGAAAGCCTGATCGAGACGCGCGATCGCACCGGCAAACTGCTGGTGGTCGCCTTCCCCGGCAGCCTTTCCCCCAACCTGCGCACCGCCGTAAAGATGGTGCGTTCAGGCGAATTTGGCGACCTGTTGAGTGTCAGCGCTACCGTCTGGCAAGGCTGGGCACCCTTCACGGTAGGCACCTGGCGGCAGCAGCCGGAATTATCCGGCGGCGGCTTCCTGTTCGATACCGGGGCGCATATGCTCAATACGGTCGTAGACCTTGCCGGGGAAGAATTTGTGGAAGTGTCCGCCTGGTGGGATGACCACGGTGCGCCGGTCGAAACCATGGCCGTGGTAATGGGACGCCTGGCTTCCGGGGCAATGGTCACTTTCCACGCCTGTGGGGAAACCATCGACACCTGCGCCTCCGACATCCGCGCCTTCTACCGCAATGGTATCGTCCGCACCGGCATGTGGGGCGAATTTCTGGAAGTGCAGCGCCAGGGCGATCACGAATTCAAGCCGGTCGACGTCCCGCCTTCGCTGGGAGTGTGGGAACAATTCCTGGCCGTACGCGCCGGGAGCATACCCAATCCCTGCCCACCTGAAGTCGGGCTGCGCATGTCCAAACTTTATGACGCTATCAAAGCTTCTGCCGCTCAAAACGGCAAAATTGTCCCCTGTTAATTTTCACCTATTTCTGGAAAGGAGATCGTAATGCCACGACCTGTTACTCTGTTTACCGGCCAATGGGCCGACCTCCCCTTCGATACGCTCTGCGAAAAGGCCAAATCTTTCGGCTACGACGGCGTTGAAATTGCCTGCTGGGGCGACCACTTTGAGGTAGAAAAAGCCCTCAGCGATGACGGATATATCCAGACCCGCCTGGACATCCTCGAAAAACACGGTTTAGCGGTATATGCCATTAGCAACCATCTCGTCGGTCAAGCGGTTTGCGACAACATCGACGAACGCCACAAGAGCATCTTGCCCGAGCGCATCTGGGGCGACGGCAAAGAAGACGGCGTGCGCGCCCGCGCTGCCGCAGAGATCCAAAACACCGCCCGGGCCGCCGCCAAATTGGGCGTCAAAGTCGTGCCCGGCTTCACCGGTTCTTCGATCTGGCCCTACCTGTATTCGTTCCCGCCCAACCCACCCGATCTGGTCGAGAAGGGTTACGCCTTCTTCGCCGAAATGTGGAACCCGATCCTGGATGTGTTCGACGAGGTCGGTGTCAAGTTTGCCCTGGAAGTACACCCTACCGAGATCGCCTTTGACATCGCCAGCACGGAAGCGGCGCTGGATGCCCTCGACTGGCGCCCGGCTTTTGGCTTCAACTACGATCCCAGTCACCTGGGTTACCAGGGCGTCGATTACGTCAAGTTCATCCGCAAGTTCGCCGAGCGCATTTATCACGTCCACATGAAGGACGTCTACTGGTCGTCCATGCCCACCGAGGCCGGTGTGTTTGGCGGCCACCTCGAATTCGGCGATCACCGCCGCTTCTGGGATTTCCGCTCATTAGGCCGCGGCTCGATCGACTTCGAAGAAATCATTCGCGCCTTGAACGACATTGGCTACACCGGGCCGTTGTCCATCGAATGGGAAGACGGCAAGATGGACCGCGAATACGGCGCGGCCGAAGCCTGCGATTTCGTCAAAGGGTTGGATTTCCCGCCTTCCGACATCGCCTTCGACGCCGCTTTCGAGAAGAAATAAAAATTGACGATACGTTGAATCAATCAAACAATTGGGAAGTCTCTCTCCTTATTTTCGTAGGGGCGCATTGCATGCGCCCAGGGCGGACGCAGTCCGCCCCTACACCGCCCAGAAAAAAGTTAGGCTAACCAATTACCTGTTATTTTAGAAAACACGACCCCCGCGGAGGTATGTATGTCTGATGAAGTAGGATTTGTGAACATGGCTGGGGCCAAAGCCGCAGGCGACGCCCCTGAGATCGGCGTTGGTATGCTGGGCTATGCCTTTATGGGCAAAGCGCACTCCAACGCCTTCAAGACCATTCCCTACATGGTCTATCCACCCCCGGCAATCCCCAAGCTGGTTGCCATTGCCGGGCGCAACGAAGAAGCCGTCAAGGAAGCCGCCAAACGCTACGGCTACGCCGGATATTACACTGAATGGCGCGAGATGCTCAAGGATGACCGCATCCAGCTTTTCGACAACGGCGGCCCCAACATCGCCCACGCCGAACCGAGCATCGTCGCCGCCCAGGCCGGGAAACACGTATTGTGTGAAAAGCCGCTGGCGCGCAACGCCAAAGAGGCCGCTGCCATGCTCGAGGTGGTTACCAAGGCGGGCGTCAAGCACATGACCGCTTTCAACTACCGCTTCGTGCCCGCCATCCGTCTGGCGAAAGACCTGATC
This sequence comes from Anaerolineales bacterium, assembly GCA_050288045.1. Taxonomy (GTDB): domain Bacteria; phylum Chloroflexota; class Anaerolineae; order Anaerolineales; family UBA11579; genus JAFGRA01. The sequence goes on from JBNKDB010000030.1 coordinate 8,666, forward strand.
GATGCCGGAAAGCTCGGTGAGCTTTACCACTTCCGGGCGGTGTACTTGCAAGAGTGGATCGTCGACCCCAGTTTCCCGATGACCTGGCGCTTCGATAAAGAAACCGCCGGAAGTGGCGCACTCGGAGATTTGGGCGCACACATCATCGACCTGGCCCGTTTCCTGGTGGGTGAACCGCGCCAGATCGCTGCCCTGACCAAAACCTTTATCAAAGAGCGCCCCGTCGCAGACGGCGACGGCCTGGAACA
>JBNKDB010000031.1:0-3679 GCA_050288045.1 Anaerolineales bacterium
TCTTCGGTATGCTCCGACATGAAGCTACAGCGCAAAAGCTGGTAACCGTCCTGCACGGCCGGATAAATCACCGGGTTCACGTAAACGCCGTTTTCCAGCAAAAGTTTCCAGAGCGTGAAGGTAGTTGTATCATTGCCCAGAATCACAGGCACAATCGGGGTCGAGGCATCGCCGGTCGTGTAACCCATCCCGGACAGTCCTTCGTGCATTTTCTTTGCGTTCTGATTGACGCGCTCGATGCGATCTGGTTCCTCTTTCATCACCTCCAAGGCTGCCAACACGGCCGCGCAGTTCGGCGCCGGGATGCTGGCGCTGAACATGAAGCTGCGAGCGTTGTGCTTGATGTATTCGATGATGACTTCATCGGCGGCGATGAAACCGCCCACAGAGGCGAACGATTTACTGAAGGTAGACATGATGATGTCGACATCGTCAGTTACCCCAAAGTGCGCCGGTGTGCCGCGTCCCCCACCCAACACGCCCGTACCATGGGCGTCGTCGACCATCAGGCGGGCGTTGTATTTTTTGCTTAGCGCCACGATCTCCGGCAGCGGGGCAACACTGCCCTCCATGCTGTACAACCCATCGACCACCACCATGCGGGGGGCATCTTCGGGTAGGCTGGCCAGGGCGCGTTCCAGGTCTTCCATATCGTTGTGGCGGAAGCGCTTCACGTTGCCGTAGGACAGGCGAGCGCCGTCATACAGGCTGGCGTGGTCGTTCTTATCCATCACGATATATTCGCCGCGCCCGACGATGGCGCTGACCGTCCCCAGGTTGGTCTGCATGCCAGTGGTAAAGACCAGAGCGGCTTCTTTCTGAACCCAATCGGCCAATTGGCGCTCCAATTCAAGGTGCAGTTCCAAAGTGCCGTTCAAGAAGCGCGAGCCTGTACAACTGGTGCCGTACTCATCGACGGCTTTCTTGGTCGCCTCGCGCACCTTCGGATGCATGGTCAGGCCGAGGTAGTTATTGGAACCGCACATCACAATGCGTCGGCCCTTGTAGATGGCCTCACTGCCTTCGTTGCCCTCCATTGGCATAAAATATGGATAAGTCCCCGCAGCTTTCAATTCTTTTGCGGTAGTGTACTCGTAGGCTTTTTGAAAAATATCCAAGAGGATCCTCCTTGATTCACCTGTGCTCGCTGAAAGGTGTTTTATCTAGTGATAGTATGCACATGTAATATGAACAGATGTATGAACGTGCTCTGAACGCAATCAAAACACGCGGCGCGTACAGGGGAGGGTCCCTCCAGAACATCAAATTTTGTTCTGTACCCTCCCCTAAATTAGCAATAATCTTCCAATTTGGTTACTGATTATCTTCTTACCAATGTACAGGTTGAATGAAATCTACTCGCTGCAGAAATAGTACCCGTTTTTTCAGAATCTTGCCAGCCTTCCCTTACCTACGGCGAAAAACCAACCACTGGCTAGTTCAAGTCCAATTGCTTGCCGACCTGTTCGAAAACGCCCAGCACGCGATCCAATTGTTCGTCGGTGTGCGTCGCCATATAGCTGGTGCGCAGCAACTGGTGGCCTTGCGACACGGCAGGCGAGATTACCGGATTGACAAACACGCCGTTTTCCAGCAAGAAGCGCCACATTGTAAAAGTGAGCATATCGTCGCCGATAATAACCGGCACAATTGGCGTGACCGAGTTACCAATATCATAGCCCAGTTCGGTCAGACCAGTGCGCATCTTCTGGCCGTTCTGGTTGACGCGTGCAATACGCTCTGGTTCTGCTCGCATGATCTCCAACGCCGCCAATACAGCCGCACAGTTGGCCGCCGGGATGCTGGCACTGAAGATCAGGCTGCGGGCATGATGCTGGATATAATGGATGACCTGCTCGTCCCCGGCGATGAAACCGCCCAAGGAGGCGAAAGATTTACTGAAGGTGGACATGATCAGGTCGACGTCGGCGGTCATATCAAAATGTGCGGCCGTGCCGCGCCCCCCGCCCAGCACGCCCATCGCATGAGCATCATCGACCATCAGGCGCGCCCCGTATTTTTTACATACCGGCACAAGTTCCGGCAGTGGCGCGATATCGCCTTCCATGCTGAATAGGCCATCGACCACCACCAGCTTGCCTTTGTCTTCGGGCAAACCGGCGAGCACGCGTTCCAAATCGCCCACATCATTATGCCGGAAGCGCTTCATCTCACCAAAGGACAGGCGCGCCCCATCGACCAGGCTGGCATGGTCGTCGCGGTCCATAATCACATAATCTTCACGCCCAACAATCGCGCTGATCGTGCCCAGGTTGGTCTGCATACCGGTCGAAAAGACCAACGCCGCTTCCTTGCCCACCCAGTCGGCCAGTTGACGTTCTAACTCGAGGTGCAGTTCCAACGTGCCATTCAAGAAGCGTGAGCCGGTGCAACTGGTGCCATATTCGCGGATCGCTTTCTGGGAAGCCTCGAGCACCTTGGGATGTACGGTCAGACCCAGGTAATTGTTCGAGCCGCACATGATCAACCGCTTACCCTGGTAAACGGCTTCCGGCCCCTCGTTACCTTCCATCGGGATGAAATAGGGATAAAAACCGGCTTGCTGGGCTTCCCGAGCAGCTGTAAATTCCTCTGTCTTCTGAAAGATATCCATGGCAAGACCTCCTCAGATCATACCGACCAATAATGTCGAACACCTCAACTGTATTAACACACCGGTAAAGCAAAGGTTATCTTGATAACAAAAGGTTAACGATCAGGCTTTGCCCAGTTTACGGCGCGCCTTTTGATAATCACTGTCCAGGAACCAGCGCAAAAGACGCGGAAAATGCCGGAACAGGAACCAGGCCAACCAGGCATCGCCCGGCAAGATATTGAATTTACGCTTGAGCATACCGGCTACGAATGCCTCGGCCACCGCCTCTGCGGTCATCAACTTGGAGTTCTCCGACATCATGACGCATTCCGGTGGCTTGGTCTGGTTCTCGCGCTCGAAGCCGGGCGTATCCACATCTGGGGGATATAGGATCGAAAACGTGATCCCGTAGGGCTTGAGTTCGTGGCGCAGCACTTCGGTCAGGCCGACAATGGCGAATTTACTGGGGGCATAGGTGGCATAGCCCATGATGCCGAAATAGCCCATCATCGAAGATGTATTGGCAATGTGACCTTTCCCGGCCCTAATAAAATGCGGCAGCAGAATTTGGATCGGAACGAGCTGGCCGTAATAATTGACATCCATGTTACGGCGGTAATCTTCCAGGGTAAGCTCCTGCACGTACTGCGGATAAGCATAACCCACGGCGTTGACCAGATAGTCCGGCACACCATGCGCGCCTACGAAGGCTTCCAGCAAGGGACGCAGGCGCGCCTCATCGGTGGCGTCACAGGAAATCACCTCAACGAACTGGGTATCGTCCGCGCGCGCCGCTAAAACCTCAGCCGCGGCCGCCTCCAGGACCGCCTGCTCCCTGGCAATGATGCAGATGTTGGCACCGATTGCTGCCATGCGCACCGCCGTAGCCTTGCCAATCCCTTTCGAGCCGCCGCAGATGATGGCGGTCTGACCTTGCAAGCGCTGATCTCGACTACCGTTTTTAGCTGCCATGCAATACTCCTCGTTTCCTTTTGCGTTTCGGTTAGCTTAACCCCAAATGCAAGCTTAGGCCGCGCCTTTTTCCATTAATCTAATCCTCAAAAACGAAACAGAAATTCACCC
>JBNKDB010000032.1:0-4355 GCA_050288045.1 Anaerolineales bacterium
CCTGGGCTCCGGCATGGAGATCAGCATCAAGGAGTTAGCCGAATTGATCGCCAAACTGGTCGGCTTCGAGGGCGAGTTCGTGTGGGACACCGACAAACCCAATGGCCAACCGCGCCGGGCACTGGACGTCAACCGGGCGAAAGAATATTTCGATTTCACGGCGCAGATGAGTTTCGAAGAAGGTCTGCGCAATACGATCAACTGGTACCTGGAGCACAAAGACCAAATTGATTAAATCATTTGTCAAGGATAAATATGTTTAACAGGATTGCACAAACGATTACGCTAAAAGATGAACGCACCCTAGGCTTTGCCGAGTATGGCGACCCAGAAGGGAAGCCGTTATTTTACTTTTGCGGTGGAAATAGTTCTCGATTGGAGGCACAATGGTTTGATGCGATTGCCGGGGATTTGGGTGTCCGTCTAGTGGCGACAGATCGCCCTGGATTTGGTTTGTCCGATTTCCAACCTAGGCGGCGTTTTCTGGATTGGCCGGATGATATTGTTCAATTGGCTGATGCTTTGCAAATCGAGAAGTTTTCTGTCTTGGGACTCTCTGGGGGCAGCCCACACGTTTGTGCAGTGGCAAATAAAATCCCGGAACGAGTTGTAAAGGCCGGTATTGTCAGTGGTGATGCTCCAATGCAGATCCCCGGAATCAAGAAGGGGATGGGGATTCCTTTCCGCTTGATGTGGTTTAGTGCACAGCATATCCCCTGGCTGCATCGCCAGATTGAAGGCAATCAAGCACAAGGTGTATATAAAAAACCTGAAAATTTGCTCAAGCAGATGAATATGGGATTGCCACAACCTGACAAAGACCTCTTTGAGAAACGCCCTGACGTACCGGAGATTTTTATCCGTTCCATGCAGGAATGTTACCGTAATGGCCCGCAAGGCGCTATCTGGGAAGGCCGAATGTATACCCGGGATTGGGGTTTTGATCTTGGCAATATTACGGTTCCTGTACACATCTGGCACGGCGATGTTGACTTGCTGGCACCGCTTGGATTTGGTGAATATCTGGCTGCCGCTATCCCTGGTTGTCAATTTAATCTTATGTCGGATGAAGGTCATTTTTCGTTGATTAACAATCATTCAGAAGTAGTATTTCGCACATTGGTGTAAAAAAGATATGTCAGAAGAAATTCAAATAAGTACAAACCAGGAAACTTTGGTTATCAAACCCAGCCACGGCCTGGCCGCGCTGAACCTGCGCGACTTGTGGCGCTATCGCGAGTTGGCTTTCTTCCTGACCTGGCGTGACATCAAGGTGCGCTACAAGCAGACCATCCTGGGCGCAGCCTGGGCAATCATCCAGCCGCTGCTGCAAATGGTGATCTTCAACTTCTTGTTCGGCGACCTGGGCAATATCTCCACCGGCGACATCCCGCGCCCGATCTTCACCTATTCGGCGCTGCTGGTGTGGAACTTGTTCGCCACCGCCCTGAACGATGCCAGCCGCTCGTTGGTGTCCAGCCGCAATATGATCACGCGTGTCTATTTCCCACGCCTGATCATTCCGCTCTCCTCGATCCTGAGTGGGCTGGTCGATTTCTTTATCTCCTTCCTGGTGCTGCTGGGCATGATGTTCTTCTACCACCTGGCCCCGACTTCGGCGATCTGGACGCTGCCGCTGTTCCTGGTGTTGGCACTGATGACCGCGCTGGGGGTTGGCCTGTGGCTTTCCGCCCTGAACGTCAACTACCGCGACGTACGCTATATTCTGCCTTTCCTGACCCAGTTCTGGATGCTGGCCTCACCGATTGCTTACCCGGTCAGCAAGGTGCCGGAGAGCTTTCGCCTGTTCTACGCCCTCAACCCGATGGTGGGCGTGGTGGAAGGTTTCCGCTGGGCGCTGCTGGGAGCCGGAGCCGGTTCGGAGAGCGTTTCGGCAAGTTCGCAGTGGATCTTGATCAGCGCCGAGACCGGCGTCGATCCGGTGCTGTGGGTTTCGGTAGGGATCAGCCTGTTGATCCTGGTGAGCGGCATGTTCTACTTCCGCCACATGGAAAAAACTTTCGCGGATATGGTGTAGGTAAAAAATGACAAAATACGCCGTTCAAGTCCGCAATATTGGTAAAAGTTACCGCATTGGTGCGCAGCAAGAGCGTTACCGCACCTTGCGCGATTCGATCAGCAATGCCTTCTCCTGGCCGGCGCGCCTGCTGCGCGGTGAGATCAGCGGCCGCACCGATACGATCTGGGCTTTGCGCGAGATCAGCTTCGACGTCGAGCAAGGCCAGGTGCTGGGTATTATCGGCCGCAATGGGGCCGGGAAGAGCACGTTGCTCAAAATTCTCTCGCGCGTCACCGAACCTTCCGAGGGCCAGGCGCTGATCAACGGGCGCGTTGGTTCCCTGCTAGAAGTCGGCACCGGTTTCCACCCCGAACTGTCGGGACGGGAGAATATTTTCCTGAACGGGGCCGTGTTGGGTATGAAGCGCCGCGAGATCAACGCCAAGTTCGATGAGATCGTCGACTTCGCCGGGGTGAGCAAGTTCATCGATACCCCCGTCAAGCGTTATTCCAGTGGTATGTATTTGCGTCTGGCGTTCTCTGTAGCCGCTCACCTGGAACCTGAAATCCTGGTGGTGGATGAGGTGCTGGCGGTCGGCGATGCCGAGTTCCAGCGCAAGTGTTTGGGCAAGATGAGCGATGTAGCCCAGGCCGGGCGCACGGTGTTGTTCGTCAGCCACGATATGTCGGCTGTGCTGCGCCTGACCGAAGAGGCCATCGTACTCGATAAAGGGCGCATGGTGCACCGCGCCAAGACCAAGGACGCCGTCGATTATTACATGTCATCCGGCTTCTCGCAGAGCGGTGAGCGCACCTGGGCAGCGGATGAAATTCCGGCTTCGGCTGCGCCCTTCCGCCCGATTGCGATGCGTGTGCTCGACCCACACGGCCATGTGGCCGATACCATGCGCTCGACCGAACCGGTCACCATCGAGGTCGAATATGAACTGACCCAGCCGCTGCAAGGCTTGCGGGTGGGTGTGTATTTGATGACGATGCGCGGCGAGTTTGTGTTCACATCTTTTGACACGGACGAACCGGAGCAGTATGCGCGTTTTGGGACGCGCCCGGCCGGGCATTACGTCAGCCGCAGTCAGATTCCGGCCAACTTCTTGAATGGTGGGCAGTACGTGCTGGGCATGAATGCCAGTTCGTTCCGCGTGCGGCGTTACTTCCACGACGAGCAGGCCCTGGCCTTCGCGGTCGATGCGATGGGCGCGCCCGGCATGCAATGGACAGAAACGCGCCTCGGCCTCGTGCGCCCTGATCTGGGTTGGAAGATCGAAACGGTTGAGTAAAAAAAATAACCGCAGAGACGCGGAGACACAGAGTTTAAAACACGAATAACACGAATGGTACGAATGACACGAATAAAAATAAGATTTTATGTTTTGTAGATCAATGAACTAAAAATATTCGTGAAATTCGTTGGATTAGTGTCATTCGTGTTTCTGGAAACGGACATTGTTTGTTCAGCGGTCACTTTGCAACCAAAGGACTACCACAGAGCATATAAATAAATCTCAGCGCCTCGGCGTTCTCTGCGGTGAGAATATTGAAAAATAATGGCAAATAGAAAACAGAACATCAAGCGTATATTGGGTGGGCTGCCGCTGACGGCAGAGATCGACTGGTACCTGCGCCACCGCGGCGAAGCCGTGCGCGGCTTCAGCCTGGAACGCCTGGAAGAGGTGTTGGATACCTGGGTTGCGCAGGCCGCAGCCTCGCCTTACCGGAATGAAGACGGCAAACGCGTCTTCATCTTTGGCACACAGCGCTATTGGATCGACCACGCCGTGCTGCTCGGATTGGCGTTGGCTGGATTAGGCCATAAAGTTACCTTCGCCTATCTACCCTTCGCCGACTGGCGCAAACCGGTCAACGATTTCGACCTGCGCCAGCACGCCCTCTACGCTCGCAAGGTATTGGCGGGCACAGAACCGTTGATGCACAGCGTTTCCTTGCTGGACTACCAGCAGGTGGACGCGCTGCCACCGGAACTGGCGCTGGCCGTCGATGGCGTTTCACTGCGCGACGTGCAGTACACCCAGCAGCAAGAAGACATCGACCGTAAAGGTGACTTGTACAAACTGCGCCGGAAGCGCAACCAACAAGCGGCGCGCGGTGCATTGGCCTGGATGCAAGCGCATAAACCCGACGTGGTGATCTTGCCCAACGGCTCGATCATGGAATTTGGGGCGATCTACGAGGTTGCCCAATATCTGAATTTACCTACCGTGACCTACGAATTCGGCGAACAGCGCGAGCGCGTCTGGCTCTCACAGCAGAACCCGGTTATGCTCCAGGAAACGGATGCGATGTGGGCGGCGCGCAAG
>JBNKDB010000033.1:0-6164 GCA_050288045.1 Anaerolineales bacterium
ACCTGGATGGTGACGGCGACGAGCGTACCGGCTGGAACATCCTTTACCTGCACCTGGCGACCAAAGACCGGCCGACGGTGGGCACGTATATCGAAGCGGGCGGGAATGTCGGTCACCCGTCGTGTGAAGGTGGTACCTCGACCGGTACGCACATACATATTGCCCGCAAATATAACGGCGAATGGATCATGGCCGCTGGGACGCTGGCCTTCAATCTGGAAGGCTGGGTGCCGCAAAGTGGCACGGCAGCCTATAAAGGGACGCTGACGCGCTTTGAAAAGACGGTCACGGCCAGTTCGGGTGCCAACCAAGCCAGCCTGGTAACCTCCCAGGGCAGCTCCGACAAACCGATTGGGCCATAATTCCCCGAAAAGTTTTAACCTAAGCTGTCACTTTATATCCCACAATACTCACTTTTCATTATCCTCTTGAGTATTTCTCGCTGCGCTCGAAATGACACTATTTTGTCATTTCGAATGAGCAAACAGAATGTTTGTGAAAGAGAAATACCTGAGAGGATACTTTGTAACGGAAGTGACTGGTAATAACTTGGGTTATTTGTCAGTTGTGGGCACTTCGATCAAGCGGGGGCGATGATCGGTAAGTTGCAAGAAGCGCTGCAAATCAGCGCGCTCGATCACCAATGTGCTGGTATTCACCAGTGGATGGCACTGGAAAGCTTCCGCCTGCCATAATTCTTGATCGACGATAAGTTCCACTTCCCCATTTTTATCATTGAAAACTGCCAGGATCGAAACCGCCCCAGGTTCGATGCCCAGGTACCGCATCAGGCGGTCTTCAGAGGCAAAGCCCAACTTCTTGACGTTGAGCGCGGCGCTCAACGCAGCCAGGTCGACGCGCTTGTTGCCCGGTACGACCACCAGGAAATGCCGCCGCCCTTTGCGATCTTTCAGGAACAGGTTTTTGGTCTTGGCGGCGGGTAAGGGCGGCACCAATTGGTTGGCCTGTGCTACAGTATAGACCGCCGGGTGGTCGTGGCGTTGGTAGGCAATCTCGTGTTTGGCGAAAAATTCGTAAATATCCATGTTGTGTCTGTGCCAATCATACCAGCCGGTCACAAAAAAGGAAAATTTGAATCAAAAAGTGCGCCGGATGAGCGGGCGCACTTTTGTTGCTAAGGTAGGAAGTATTGCTATTCGATCACGCGGGTGAACTTGATTTCACCTACGCTGTTGAGCTGGATCACCAGGACGTCGCCCTCACACTCATAAAGGAGATTTTGTGCTCGCAGGTTGGTCGAAAAATCTTTGGCGAAACCCATCGATTGGGCGAAATCGAGCAGATCGCTAAGCGATAGGTTTACGGCGAGCCGGCTTTGTGCGCTGCTATCCTTGGGGGTCTTTTGCAGCACGGCGTTGGCATCGTAGGCCGCGTTGGTAATCTTCAATACATAAACGTCGTTGTCGACATCATCGTCCACGGCATAATAAGCTGCACCTGAAGATTGGGCAATGAATGTGAAATTGGTAAAGTCTGAGAAAGCACCACTCTCTACGCCCAGAACGACCGAAAAATCGCGCGCCGACATGCCGACTGTGCCATCGGTGTTGAAGGTGACGGATAGATTTCCAGACACGCTCTTAGCAGCAAATTCATCATAGTCATAATGCGCCATGCTGTCATTGATGTAGTCTTTTACGCTGTTCTGGTCGATCTTCCAGGTACCCGGCAGGCAGGCTTCCCCATAGGCGTTGGTGCTGGAGTCACCTGGTGTAACCGTAGCTTCAGGGGTCGGCGGAACCAGCCAATCATCCGTTGGGCTGGGGATAACCTCGCCTCCGCCCGCAGTTGTGGGCGTGGAAGTAGGAAAGGTGACATCCGTGGTCGGGGGGAGAGAGGTAGCAGTCGCCGCCCCAGGGAAGACATCGGACCAGCTACACGCTAACGTCGCCAATGCCAGCGTGGTAATGATCCAGAACAATGTGGAAACTTTCTTTGAGTTCATAATCGGTCCTTTATGCACGCGGATTAAGTCAAAAGTGAGAAAAGATTCTCGTTTGCTTAATATGGTAAATCAAAAAGGGCAAAAAATGACTGACAAAATGCTTGCATCTGCATGACTAAACAATGCGACAGCCGTTAACAAAACCAGCCTCCCGCAAGCGTTTCCGGGAGGCTGTAAAGCTGAAGGTGTGTAAAAGCTACTCAGCTTCGATGATCTGGTAGACGGTTTCGATATCTACGGCCTTGTTGATCATGTTCTGGGCCGGGCAGTAGCGGTCAGCGGAAAGCTGGATGGCGCGTTCGACCGCTTTGGGGTCGATGTCGTGGCCAGTGACCACGTATTCGAGTTTGACCGACGTCCACACGTGGGGATGTTCGTCAGCGCTGGTGGTGTGCAGGCGCACCTCGAAATCGGTGACGTCCTGGCGTTTCTTCTTCAGGATCGAGATCACGTCCATCGCCGTGCAACCGACCAGGCCAACGCCCAGCAGTTCCATCGGGCGGAAGCCGCTGTTGTTCCCGCCAACGTTGGGGTGCGCATCTAAATTGACTTCAAAACCGGTGTCGGCGCTGCCGGTGAAGGCCATATCGCCGTTCCAGGTTACTTTGGTTCCCATTTTTCCTCCAAGGATATATCGTTGTTTTGGTGAAAACGACAACCCTATGGTTGCCGTTTTTATGATTGGATCAATATTTAGTTCAAGCCCAGCGCTTTTTGGATTTCGGAGACCATCTGGACTTCGGGCGCTGCGCCGATCACGGTGGCCGCCCCATCGTTGATTGTGGTTTGCGGCACGCCGCTGACGTTGAAGCGCATGCTCAGTTCGGGGAATTCAGTCGCTTCGACCATCTCGGCGGTGATGAGCGGATTTTCCATTGCCATCTGGTGGGCCAGCACAACGGCCTGCGGGCAGTATGGACATGTGGGGGTGACGAAGACCTGCATGTGTACCGGTTCGGTGATGCCTTGCAGGAACTCACGCGTTTCTTCGCTCAGCGTGGTCTGGCGTTTGGAGACGTTGATGATGTCGTGTACCAACGAGGTGAACTCGTGCCCGGAAGGTACACCGGAGTAGCGCACGCCGTAATCGGTCACCTCAGCATCGTTCTTGGCAGCAATCACCAGACCGGGGGCCTTGTCGACCTTATACTGGTCGGCAATTTCGCTGTCACTTTCCAGATCGTGAGCAGCAAAGTGCAGCAGGTCCGACAGCGATGTGACCTCTTCGGCCAATTGGCGGGTGGTGTCACAGTAATCACAATCGGCCGCTTTACCAAAGTAGAGCACGCTGACCGGTTCTTGCAGTTCTGCAAAAACGTCGTTCAGTTGGGCAATCACATCGTCGTTCAGTAATTTTTCCATCGGTAATTCTCCTATCAGTACCAAATAATGTTCATTTTTAATTGCTCCAAGAGCTTAGACGGGAGCGTAGATGGGTTTCTTACCGGAAAATTGATAGAGTTTTATAAATGCGGATAAAAGGATTTCTTTGGGGAGTAGATTGGTAAGCAGCTCGTCCCCATACCTTCAATGGAAGCAGAAAGCAAATTGACTTTTTATTCGAGAATCCCTACACTGGAGTAAATCTCATCAAGGAGAAAAAACGATGTCCAGTTGTAAGATCACCGTGCTCAAGAAAACCTACGATGCCAAATTGGCAGAGGAGTATTTTCGCCCAGAGTTACAGGGTGGCCCATGTGACCTCTTTGAGGTCGGGCAAGAATTCATCATCGAAGAACTCGGCTATCGCCCGCCGGAATTTACGTGTGATTGGGCCTGGAACGACATCCAGAAGGTGCTGACTGCCCTCGCCTTGGATGGTGACCTGAGCCGCTGGATGAAAGACGCCGGAACATTCGTCACCTGCTGCACGGATGGCATCAAGCCGGTGGTCTTTAAATTGGAGCGTATCGAAACAACTAAGTAGGTCTGCTAATGGCTATGCTGATAACCCCTGCCATTTCCCTCAACCGGGTGGTGATCGTCGACCTGCCGGGCGTGGAACTGCCGGAAGGCATCAAGGGCCATAATGCTTATCAACTGGTCTCGGTGATGGCGCTGGCCGCCATGCTCCGGCCGCAGCTTGAAGCCTTGCAGCTCGATCCAGGTCTGGATGAAAACGCCTTGATCCAGGCTTTCAATGGTTGTCTGGTGAGCGAAGACGAGATCGTTCAGGAGACGGCCGAAAAGATCGCCCAGGATTTTGGCCGCCGGTTTGGCTTCATCTTGCTGACCTTGCAGCGCGGTGATGCAGTCAACCGCCAGGCACGCCCCGAATGGGAGGCCGCCCATTGGGAGCATTGGGCGGGCATCCGGTACGTCTGGCTGGGTGGCGGCTTGGTGAGCGGCAACCTGGGCGGACGCATGGCTACCTATGCCCAGGCTGTGTTACATGAAAATGAAGTCGCCGATTACACAGTGAGGGTCTCGCCATACACCGCCAGTCTGCCATTGGTTGGTGCGGCTCGCCATTTACCAGCCGATGCCGGGCGCGGCCTGGTCTTCGATTTCGGCGGTACGCGCATCAAGCGCGGCTGCGTTGAGTTGGATACCGGGATCTTGACCGGGATGCAACGCCTGGAAAGCGTGCAAACGCCCTGGTCACATCTGACCGCAGAGGATAGCGACTCGGTTGAAAATGCGCAGGCGCTGATTGACGGTATGGCAGCCGTGATCGCTGATACATATCGGAGCCTCATCGGTAAGGGTGAAGGCATCGCCGGTATGATCCCGGTCAGTCTGGCGGCGTATGTGCAGAACGGCCGCCCGCTTTCCAAGCAGGGTGGGGCATATACACGCGCCAACCTGGTGACCGATAACCTTGAACGTGAACTAGGGCAGCGCCTGTCAGAAACGCTGGGGCGTGCTATTCAGATTAAGCTGCTACACGACGGCTCGGCTGCCGCGGCGGTGTACGCCGGAGAGCGGCGCACGGCGGTCATCATGATCGGTACGGCTCTGGGGATCGGTTTTCCAGGCGAGGGTGGGGGACTGCGCCAACTCGCGACTGATTTTGTTGTGCGGGACTGAACGTAAATCCCCATTGTAGATATAAGATCACGAATACCACGAATGATTCAAATGACACGAGTATTTTAGAGCATTCGTGCAATTCGTCCTATTCGTGGCATTCGTGTTTTTTCAATTTGCTATTTTTACAGCACCCTACCCGGAGACCGCAGCAAAACCTCTTGACAACCTCGAATTTATTTTGTATACTACGTTTAGTTTGAACTAAACGATATAAATACAAGAGGACCTTTTGATGGACACACAACTCGTAGAAGCCCGCCAGCACTTTATTCAAGGGATGAGCCGCATCAGTGAATTTTGGGGATTCCCCCGCGCGATGGGCGCTATTTACGGTGCCATCTACCTCTCCCCGGAGGCACTCTCCCTCGACGAATTGGTCGAGCAGGTCGGCGTGAGTAAAGGCGCGGTGAGCACCAACGTGCGTCAGCTGGAACGCCTGGGCATGGTGCACAAGCATATCCAGGTTGGCTCGCGCAAGGATTTCTACCTGGCCGAGACCGATTTCTGGCAGATCATCAAGACCATCTTGCAGGAGCGCGAAAAAGGCGAGTTCGACCTGGCGCTGCGCACGGTGGGTGAAAGCCTGGCGATGGTTACTGAGGTAGACGCCGGAGATGAGCAAGCTGCCTTCTACGCTGAACGCATGGCTGCGATGGAAGAATTCTTCGAGACACTGGACAGCCTGGTGGCAACAGTAATGAAGCTCGAAAACCTGATGGCGCTCAACGCTTTAGGAGGTTTGGTCAGGCGCACCAAAAAGACGGATCGATAGCGGTTTTGGTAATGGTGGAGGTTCGTGATGAAAATCAGGCGCTTAATCATATGGGCGCTGGTGGTCTTGGGCAGCGCCAATGGGGTATTCATGGCATTCCTGTTTGGCAGGTATCAGTTGAATACCGGAGACAGTTTACTTTCCTTGCTGCCCTTGCCGGGGCTGTATCTACTTGAAATTGGCCTGGTATCAGTCCTGGCGCTCCTGGCCGTCTGGAAAATTCAACGTACTGAATCCCGGCAGTGGCAAACCGTCCTCTGGAGCATAAACGGAATATTGCTGGCTTTCGTGATCCTGGGAGCCTGGACGATCGGTATTCCGCTAGCGCCGTCTTTCCTGGCCTTCCTAATCCTCGGCATTTTGCTCACCGGAGGGGACAGGCGGCGGCTGGTA
>JBNKDB010000034.1:0-3009 GCA_050288045.1 Anaerolineales bacterium
GTCCTTGGGGCGCGGGGCAGGCACGTACGGTGGTGTGGAACGGGTCGGCTGAGCCGGTTGGGTCAGGTCGATCTCCAAACCTTCGTAGGCCGCGGTCGTATCCGGGAAGTGTTGGCGGGCAGCGGTGGCCATCTGCTCTACTTTCTCGTCGTTGTAGCCAGGCTCGTGGTGGAACAAGGCCAATTGGCGCACCCCGGCTAACCGGGCAACCTCGCAGGCGATTTGCGGCGTGGAATGGCCGTAGCCCTGCGTGACCGGTAAGCCCACTGCCGCGCCCAGATAATGGTCTTCGCTGTATTGGGCGTCGTGGATCAGCAGGTCGGCGTCGCAGGCGAAGCTCACTAGCCGCCGGTCGCCGCCCACATAGCCCTCTGTATCGCTGGCATAGACCACCGAATGACCACCCCACTCGATGCGGTAGAACAACGAGTCGCCGGGGTGGGCGTAAGAGCGCATGGTATAGATTTTAACCATCTCACTTTCATCCTTGAGTGGCACATCCGTAAAGCCGCGCACCTGCACACCGTCTTCACCAATCAAAATCACTTCGCCCTGCACCAGTTCACGCACGGAAATTTTGGCGCTCATCGTATCGAGCGTGATCGGGAAAGTGGGCGGGCACATCGTGCTGCGCAGTACAGCCTCCAAACTGTGCCCAACGATCTGTGGGCCGAAGACGTGCAAACGCGTGGTGGGGTTGAAAGCTGGACCAAAGAAGGGGAAGCCCTGGGTATGGTCGTGGTGCATGTGGCCGAAGAGCAGCACGGCATCAACGGGTATTCCACGCTTGGTCAGCGCCTTACCCAGATTGATGATGCCTGTCCCGGCATCGATGATAATGGTATGCGTTCCGGCGGTGATCTCCACACAAGCGGTGTTGCCGCCTACCCGAGCAGTTGCCGAGCCGGGAACGGGATAACTACCGCGTACGCCCCAGAATTTGACCGTAAATGTTGCACTCATGTGACGCTCCTCAATGCTGTAAATCAGGCAATCTTGTCAGGCCTGTTTCAGTGCTGTTTATTTGCGTCTTAATTATCGCAAGTTGGGGCACGCGTCACAAGGAAATACTTCTCACCCCCTCAGGGAAGTTGGTTACAGGAAATAGTTTTGTTGGCTGCGGATTAAAGTTCTTATCCCCAAAATAATTATTGGTACTTGTAGGGGCGCATTGCATGCGCCCAGGGCGAACAGCAGTTCACCCCCACAAAAGTTGGGGATTTTGCAAAGGTTTGCCAGTTACCCCCAAATGTATCGCTTACAAAGAATGCAAAAAATCGCCGCAGGCGACATCAATAGGGACAGGTTAAGAAACCTGTCCCTAAATACCATCACTTCCGGTACAAACCACGCTTATCGATGATCTCGGAAACTTCATCCGGCAGGTAATAATGGTAGGGCCGCCCCTCGCGGATGCGATCACGCAGTTCGGAGGAAGCGATTTCCAGCAAAGGCGCTTTGATGAAGATCACCTTCTCAGTAATGCCGGGGATGATATGTTCCAATTCGCTCAGGTCAATTTCCTCATCCGGGCGATGCATCACGCCAATCCCGTCGCAAGCTTTGACGAATTCAATCGGGTGATACCAGGTCGGCAGGTCGCGCAGCGAATCGCCGCCCATCAGGAAGAACAGGTCGGCGCTGGGATACTGCTCCTGCAAGAAGTTGACCGTATCAACGGAGTAATGCGGCCCGGGGCGATGGATGTCGACCCGCGAGAGCTGGAAGCGGGAATCATGTGCAATGGCGGCCTGGATCATATCCAGGCGGTCGTCCAGGGCGGTAATGCGCTGGCCCTGCTTGTGCGGTGGGTCAGGGGTAAGCACAAACAGCAAACGGTCCAACTCAAGTTGGTACCGGGCTTCCGCTGCCAGGATCAGGTGCCCCAGGTGGGGCGGGTCGAATGTGCCGCCGAATATACCAATGCGCATCGTCGTTCCTGAGCAGTGCCGCTCAGTCCTCCCATTCCAATTCGTGGTCGCCAATGATAACCGTATCGCCGTTCTTCACCCCGGCCTCACGCAAGGCTGCGTCGATGCCCAGCGTTTCCAGGATGCGTTGGAAGCGGCGAATGGATTGATCGTATTCCCAATAGGTCATCGCCGCGGCGCGCTCGATAGCCTCGCCGATCACCTGCCAGCCTTCGGATGTGCGCGCAATTTCGAATTCATTGGGGTCACTCTCCGGCCGGTAAACGGGCATCTCGGCCACGGTTTCCGGTTCGGGGGCCGTTGCCAGCAATTCAGCCGCTTTGTAGAGCAGCGAGCGCACGTTCGTACCGGCCACTGCCGAAATCACCATCGGCTCGAAGCCGCGCCCCTTAAGTTCTTCTTCCAGCAGCGGCCAGATGGCCTGCACGTCAGGCAGATCGAACTTGGTGACCGCCACGACTTGCGGCTTCTCGGCCAGTTCCGGGTCGAAGAGCGCCAGCTCACTGTTGATCTGTGCCAGGTCGGCAATCGGATCTTCGGCCATGCCGTCCAGCAGGTGGATGAGCACACGCGTACGCTGTACGTGGCGCAGGAAATCGTGTCCCAGGCCAACACCCATGTGCGCCCCTTCGATCAGGCCGGGGATGTCGGCCAGGATCAAGGTCGTGAACTCGTCCAGGTTAGCAACACCCAGGTTAGGTTCCAGGGTAGTGAACGGGTAGGAAGCGATCTTGGGCTTGGCGTTGGTGATCACCGAAAGCAGCGTAGACTTCCCGGCATTGGGCACACCGACGATGCCCACATCGGCGATCAGCTTGAGTTCCAGACGCAGGTTGCGTTCTTCGCCAGGTTCGCCCTTCTCGGCGATGCGTGGGGCCTGGTTGCGTGAGTTGGTAAAGCGCGCATTGCCGCGCCCGCCGCGCCCACCTTCCACCACGACTAACTGTTCGCCCGGCTCGGTCAGGTCGCCCAGCACCTCGTCCGTGTCCGCGTCGTATACGACCGTACCGGCAGGCACCAGCACGACCAAATTATCGGCAGATTTGCCGAAGCGGTTGCTGCGGCCGCCATTGCTGCC
>JBNKDB010000035.1:0-1840 GCA_050288045.1 Anaerolineales bacterium
ATAGCCGAATTCCCCTGCTACTTTAGGGGTTGTTGAAAGGGCTGCGTATTGTTTAAAAATGGGCATTCTTATTTTACCAGAAATATTGGTGTCAAAGTGACCTCGCAGTAATCAATGGGGTAGTTCTGAATTTTATCGCCTTTGTCTTGCGGAAAAGATAGTAGGATAAAGCAGTGAAACAAATCGAATTTGCCCACCAAATTTGTTATAGTAATTTTAATGTGAGATACTTGACTTAATTGGAGTAAAGCTGTAATATTAATATTAATCTGAATGATCTGATAAATGCGCAGGCTTATAAGAAAGAGGCGCGTGGTACTTTATGGCCCGGTCCCGAAATAAATTCAATCTGATCGAATACTTATCTGAAGATGAGAATTGTGGCGATGGGGATGATCCTGAGCGAGCACCTTCCCTTAGTGAATTAAGTAAACAAACCGGTGTGAGCATTTCCACTTTGCGCGAGCAATTGGAAGTTGCCAAGGTGCTGGGATTCGTCGAGGTGCGCCCGCGCACCGGTATTCGCCGCCAGCCGTATACGTTTGCCCCGGCTGTGCGCGAATCGCTATCCTATGCGATTGCACGCGACCGCGCCAATTTCGACGCCTTTGCCGACCTGCGCAACCACGTTGAAGCCTGTTACTGGCATAGTGCGGTGCGTTTGCTTACCGATAAGGATAAACAAGCTTTACAGAACCTGGTTACCAGCGCCTGGGCAAAGCTGGAGGGCGACCCGATCCAGTTGCCGCATCGTGAACACCGTGAACTGCACCTGTTGATCTTTCGCCGCCTTGAAAATCCCTTTGTGCTTGGATTGATGGAAGCTTATTGGGATGCGTACGAAGAAGTTGGTTACAGCCGTTATCACGGCTTGGAGTACTTGCGTAAAGTTTGGGAATACCACCAGCGTATGGTCGAGGCCATTTGTGCTGACGATTACGATACCAGCTACACGGAGTTATTGCAGCATATGGACTTGATACATCTAATACCTCGGTTTGAAGATCGCAATGATTGAATAGGTCATTGCGATAATTTTTCTATAAAGGAGAAGTCATGACAGTTGAACCCATAGTAAAAGAAGTCCAGTCGGATGCCCGGCGGGTGGTCAACGATTTTTCCATGACCGTCGGCACCAAGAACGGCTCCGGCAGCCAGACCTCGAATTTGACCTTACTACGGGCGTTATTCAAGATGGGTGTTCCGGTTTCTGGAAAGAACCTGTTCCCATCCAATATTCAGGGATTGCCTACCTGGTATACCATCCGCGTCAGCAAAGATGGTTACACCGCACGATCTGAGACCAATGAGATCGTGGTGGCGATGAACTTCGACACCTTCCAGCAAGACCTGGCAAGCGTTGTGCCGGGTGGGGCATTCTACTACGCCGACGACATCAAGTTAGCGATTACTCGTGACGATATATCGGTATACCCAATTCCCGCTAAGCAGTTAGCCAAAGATTCGGACGCGCCCTCGAACCTGCGAGATTACGTTGCCAATATGGCTTACGTTGGCGTACTGGCGCATATGTTGGGAATTGATATTGAGATGCTGCGCCTGGCCCTGGATTTTCATTTCAAGGGCAAACAGAAGGCTATCGCCCTCAATATGGGGGTGATCGAAGCGGCTGCTGAATGGGCCGCTGAGAACCTGGAAAAGAGCGACCCATATTACATCGAGCCGATGGATGCTACCAAAGACTTGATCATGGCCGAAGGTAATGTTGCCGCGGCTTTGGGATCGATCTATGGCGGTGTGCAGTTCGCTTCCTGGTATCCGATCACTCCGGCGTCCAGCCTGGCCGAAGCATTGACGGCTTTGCTGCCTGAATTACGTT
>JBNKDB010000036.1:0-3562 GCA_050288045.1 Anaerolineales bacterium
GTCTCAGACCCTCCCCTAAAGCTGCACTGACTTTCTTCCTTAGATATTATTGTGTAGGGGCGGCCCTCGTGGCCGCCCGGATGGAGAAGGGGGGTATTTGAGTTTAGAGCATGCTTGTTGTGTGCTATAAAAACGCAAGAATGAATGTGTTCGTTGACAATTCCCGCGCATTGTGCAGCTTGCTCCGCTTGCCGCTTCCCTGTAAAATTACGGCATGAAGCAATCATCTGTAAGTCGTTCAGGTCGTTCCTATCTTGTGAGTATTGCCTTGCTGGGGGTGTTGATGTTTTTGGTGGGCGCGTGCAGTGCCTCTCCCCCCAGCGCGCCGGTCGAGGCCATTCCACCGACCGCCACCCCCCAGGTCGAAACTGTGCCAATTGCCCTGCCATCCCCAACAGAAACGGCCACATTGGAACCCACCCCAACCCCGCCGCCCGCGGTATCCGAAGCGGGTGAACCGCAGCCATCCCCGACCAGTTTGCTGCGCACGCCAATGGAAGGGGAAGTCATTGATCCAGATGCGCCTACTCCGTTGCCGATCGTCGATCCGGCGGTGGTTGTCCCCGATGCTGCCATCCAGATCCGCCGCCCGGGGGCGCTTTCCAAGGTAACCTCACCGCTGCGCGTGGTTGCCAATCTGCGCCCCGGATACGAGGATAAGGTATTGATCGAATTGATCGGTGAGGATGGGCAGCCGATCTTCCGCGAGACCCGCGAGGTCAATTTCCCCTCCGGTTACCAAACCGTCGATATTGCCGAGGACATCACTTTCGATATTCCCACCGTGGCCGAAGCGGCACGCTTGCGCTTGAGCGTGCAGGACGAATATGGCCGCACCACCGCGGTTGGTTCGGTGACTGTGGTTTTGTTTTCGGAAGGGCGCTCGACCTTCAACATCGTTACCGACTACCGGGAGGAGCTTTACATCCAGTCCCCGTTCCCAGAAGCGACCGTCAAAGGTGGTATCTTGTTCGTGAGCGGTTTCGTGCGCCCCCAGACCAGTCTGCCGTTGGAGATCGAGTTGGTCGACCGCAATGGCAACGTGGTGGGGAAGGCCGAAGCGCCTGTGATCATTGAGGCTGGGGCCAGCTATGGGCTTTTTGTGGCAGAAGTACCTTATGCTGTGGTGCGCCCGACCTGGGCATTGCTTACCGTGCGCGAGGTCGGTGACCGTATTCCGGGCACAATTCACCTGTCCAGCATCGAGGTGGTGCTCGATCCTTGACCCACGTGTGGTTTGCAGATTTGCTCGTTTTCAGATATGATTGGGAAACTGACCGTTTGCAGCGAAACGATGACTTTCAGAATGATGACCATTTCAGTTTGGAATTTTTTTAACGGCGATTAACGGCCAGTTTCTCAGGTAAATGTCCTTGTAAGCAATTATTTTTTTGGAAATTCTTGTGGGCATTTACCTTGGTCGACAGTTACTCCTGTAATTGTCGATAAGTAAATTATTCTAGGAATCAGGAAAAACCACATGGAAATCCCACCTGATACGTTGCTAAGAGATCGCTACCGCATCATTCGCCCGTTGGGCAAAGGTGGTATGGGGGCTGTTTATCTGGCTTACGATACTTCCCTGGATACCCAGGTTGCTGTCAAGACCAATATCAATCCCGGCCCGCACAGCACGCGCCAGTTCTTGCGCGAGGCGCGCCTGCTGGCCTCCCTGCGCCATTCCAACCTGCCGCGCGTGACCGATTATTTCATTGAAGGTGACGTTCAGAATCTGGTGATGGATTTCGTGCCCGGCGACGACCTTTCCGTGCGCATCAAACGTGAGGGGGCGCGCCCTGTGCAGGAAGTCTTGGGTTGGGCGCGGCAGCTTGGCGCGGCGATCAGCTACCTGCACAGCCAGGACCCGCCGATCATCCACCGCGACATCAAACCGGCCAACATCAAGGTGATGCCTTCCGGCCAGTTGATTCTGGTGGACTTTGGGATTGCCAAGTCCGAGGATGGCATGACGACGACCGGGGCGCGTGGTTATACGCCCGGGTATGCTCCCCCAGAGCAGTACGGCTCGTCCAGTACCGGCCCGTTTTCCGACCAATACGCCCTGGCGGCGACGTTGTATGCCTTATTGACCGGGCAAGCCCCGACCGAATCGGTGGAACGCATGTTGGGGCAAAAAGAACTGGCTGCCCCACGTCGCCTGAATCCGGCTGTGCCCAAGCACGTCGATGCCGCTATCCGGCGGGCGCTGGCCATCCATCCCGAGGGGCGTTTTACCAGCGTGGAAGATTTTATCGCCGCCCTGTTCGACCCGACCTTCACCTTTGTTGAGGGTGAAACTGTGCTCGAAGCTCCGTTTACCATGCCGTTCCCCCAGCAAGGACGCCCGGCAACGGGGCCGCGCCAACAAACGGGGCCGCAGACCGGCCCGCAAACCGGCCCTCCAACCGGTTCGCAGACGCAGCCGCGCAATCCGATGAAAGCTTTGATCGTCGTGCTGCTGATCGTCGGGATTGTGGCAGTGCTGGGAGCGGGTGTCGCCGGTTTGCTTTACTTCACCGGCGGCAATAACAGCAACGGGGATAATGGCAGTGACGGTACCGCGTTGGCCTTTGCAGCTACCCGCGGGGCGTTAGAAACCCAGGCTGCTTTGCTTAACAGCGAACCCACGGCGACCGACGTGCCTGAACCGACCGCGACCAGCGCGGAAGTTGAAGTCGTCGATGAAGAACCGACCGCTACCCCCGAACCAACCGAAACCCCCGAGCCGCAACCCACCCAGATTGGTGGCGGTGGCCTGATCGCTTTTGTCAGCAACCGGATCGACAACCGCTACTTCCAGGTGTTTGCCATGCAGCCCGACGGTACCGGCTTGACCCAACTGACTTTCGATTCGGTTTCCAAGAGCAGCCCGGCCTGGTCGCCGGATGGTACCAAGCTGCTCTACGTGGCCGATGGCGGCACCAAATTCGGTACCAAGCTGAATAAGGACATCTGGCTGCTCGACCTGGTCAATGGCGGCGACCCGGTAAACCTGACCGAAACTGCCGGTGATGATTACGACCCGGCCTGGTCACCGGATGGCAGCCGGATTGCCTTTGCCAGCACACGCAACAACCTGCCCAGCCAACTGTATTTCATGAACCCGGATGGAAGCAATGTGGTGTTTGTGACCGTCGGCTACGCCGAAGAGTACGGCCCGGTATGGTCACCGGATGGGCAGTGGTTGGGTTTCTCGATTTCGATCAACGGCGCCAACCCGCGCTTCTTCCTGCGCGACGCCGAAGGCAAAGACCCGCGTGCCTTCGATATCAGCGCCCGGGTGGGGCAGGCCATCGACCTGGCCTGGTCGCCGGATGGCACGCTGGTGGCTTACACTTTCGTGCAAGTTGGCCGTAACGAGATCAACGCCGTGATCTTCGAAGACAAGGGGGCATCGATCTACCAACTGACCGATACGGTGGGCAATAAGCAGCCGACCTGGTCGCCGGACAGCCAATGGATCGCCTTCGTCTCCACGCGCGACCAGAACCCCGAAATCTACACCATGGACCGCTCGGGACGCCTGCAAACCAACATCACTAATGACCCCGCCCAGGATCTG
>JBNKDB010000037.1:0-10321 GCA_050288045.1 Anaerolineales bacterium
GTGCGGCCACCTTTACGGTGGTTGCAGGATGGACAGGCGGTGACCAGGTTTTGCCATGACCCTTTGCCGCCCAGTCGGCGCGGGTGGATGTGGTCGATAGTCAGGGTATGTGGCTTTTTCCCACAATATTGACAGGTATAGTTATCGCGCCGGAATATTTCTGCTTTGGTGAGCTTGACGCGCGGACGGGGGCGTTTGATCATGCGTTCCAGACGAATAACAGAAGGACAGGGGAAGGCGTCGGAGACACTGCGGATTTCGCCGCGGCCATCCAAGATCATGGTAGCTTTGTCGGAGACAATCAACCCCATTGCGCGGCGGATGGAGCAAACGTTGAGCGGTTCAAAGTTCGCGTTGAGTACAAGTACAGGGTCGCTGAGTGAAAATGCCATAATTCCGCTTCGTTCTAATCATCAGCCTAGTTGTCGACAACGGCAAAATTATAGCATACCCGGCCTGGATTTGTCATACTGGACACATTATGGTTTTGTTAAAGTGTCCAATAGCCAGGTTCATACAATTAAGCACACCTAATTCTGGTATTTTCCAGGTGAAAATGATATAATGACGCCATGTTGGATAAGAAAATTTACGCGTATTATTATTGCAATAACTGAGCACGCTCTGTGGTGGGCATTGAACGCGCCTTTCCATGGAGGGCGCGTTTTGTTATTTAAAGCCATAAGTTATTTTACGGAGGCAAGGAATGGATCTTGAGGAACAAGTTGCAACTTTGATGCAAGGTACGGAATACGGCGATGCGGAACTTCGCCAGGCGATGGAAACCGAATTGCGCGAGCGCTTGATTGAAGCGGAGAAAGCCGGACGGCCGCTGCGCGTGTATTGTGGTTTCGACCCGCGCACGACCGACTTGCATATTGGGCATACGGTACCCATGCGTAAGCTGCGCCAATTCCAGGACTTTGGGCACGAAGTGACCTTTCTGGTAGGGACGTATACTTCGTTGATCGGTGACCCGTCTGATAAGGACAAACTGCGCCCGCAGTTGACACCTGAAGAAGCCGAGGTAAATGGGCACACGTACGCTGAACAGGCTTACCGTGTGTTGGATCGCGAAAAGACCCGGGTGCGTTTCAATGCCGAATGGCTGGCCGATCTAAAGTTTGCAGACTTGATTCACATGGCCTCCAATTTTACGATCCAGCAGTTCCTGGGGCGCGAGAATTTCCGGCTGCGCTTCGACAAGGGTGATCCGATCTACTTGCACGAGACATTCTATGCCCTGATGCAGGCGTATGATGCCTACGCCCTGGAGGCTGATGTGCAGGTGGGCGGCACCGACCAGCTTTTTAATATCGTTACTGCCGGGCGTAAACTGATGTCGGCAATGGGCAAGCAGCCTAACATTGGTGTCATCCTTGGAATCCTGCCGGGCACCGATGGCGAGATCAAGATGAGCAAGTCGCTGGGCAACCACATTCCGTTGAACACGAATGCCGAGGACATGTATGGCAAGGTGATGAGTGTGCCCGATAAGGCCATGCCGGACTACTTCCGGATGGTGACGCGTTGGACGGCTTCCGAGGTCGAAGAACGCTTGACGGCGGTGGAGAACGGCAAGGTGCACCCCCGCGATGCTAAGATGGAACTGGCACATGAGATCACGGCCGTGTTCTACAGTGAGGCCGAGGCCGATCAGGCCCAGGCAGAATTCGTGCGCGTCTTCCAGAAGGGGAAACTGCCTGAAGACATGCCCGAATATTCTTTGGTGGCCGGGCAAACTGTCCTCGATGTCTTGGAGGCGGGAGGGTTGGTATCCAGCCGGGGCGAAGGTCGCCGCCTGTTGAAGCAGAACGGTGTGCGCCTGGATGGCGATACATTGAATGATCCAGATGAGCCTTTCCCACACGCCGGAGTGCTCCAGGCGGGCAAGCGCCGCTTCTTGAAAGTTATCGAATAGCGACTAATATAGATATAAAACTGACGCCGATCGGAATTCGGCGTCAGTTTTTGTTTAAGATTGTGATGATCAAATCCAGTTGGCTGTTAGAAATACAGCCTTTCGGAAATGCAAGGTTGCTTGGGGAATTACCAATGATTTCCTATGAAATGCCAATGATAAAACGCTGAGTTTTCTGTAGAATCATAACTGATTGGAGAGGGCGAGTGGATGTACCACCGAGGCAACCGTCGCAAGATGGTGGTGGAGTCCATAGATTTTGACATTAAAAAAATTGTAAATTGATTCGGAGGTTGTTATGAAAGTTAGCAAGAATATCCTATTGGTGGTTGTTATGCTGGCATTGATCTTGTCGGCGTGCGGTCCGGCAGAGCAAGCCTCAGAAGTAAAGAGCTATACGATTGGGGTCGTGAACTTTGTGCCTTTGTTTGAGCCGCTGATCGAAGGCTTCAAAGCGCGCATGACCGAACTTGGCTACATCGAAGGTGTGAACGTCACTTATATTTATGAGCAGGCTGCAGGGCTTGACGCGGTCGAAGGTCTGGTCAATTCTTACATCGAGCAAAAAGTGGATCTAATCTTGTCCATGAGTACACCAGCCAGCCAACTCACGGCGCAGTTGACGGCGGATTCTGGTATCCCGGTTGTATTTGGTGGGGTTACGGATGCAGTCAGTGCCGGAATTGTGGACAGTATGGAGAATCCGGGCGCAAATGTAACCGGAGTGATGGTCGGTACTGGTGTGCATACCGGGCGTGTGGAAATGTTCTTACAGATGGTGCCGGATGCCAAACGGCTATATGCACCTTTGAATGCCGAAAATAGTTCAGTGGTTATTGCGGCAGATGCGACCCGGGCTTACGCAAAAACTGTTGGCGTCGAAATGGTAGAGCCTGTAATTACTGCTGAAGAAGATACCCTTAAGGCAATCAACTCCATTCCCAGCAATACTGACGCTTTATTCGTTTACCCAGATACGCTGCTGACAGCTTACCCGGACGAACTGGTTAAGGCGACCTTGGAAACAGGTGTACCATTGATTTCTCAGGACCCTTCCTTGGTAGAAAGTGGTGCCTTATTCTGTATTTCGAATGACTGGAATCAGACCGGACGGGATGCTGCCGAAAAGGCCGATCAAATTCTCAGAGGAACCAAACCGTCGGATATCCCGGTGGACTTCGACCAGACATTTTTGACGATCAATTTGCGGAGTGCGGAAGCGCTTGGCATGACGATTCCTGCCAGTGTGCTTGCGCAGGCTGACACGATTATTCGGTAGACAAACTCTCTCTATGGAGGTTGTAATGCGGTCCGGGAAAAGTATATTATTAGTAATTGTTATCTCGGCAATGATTCTGTCAGCTTGTGGTCTGGTAGAGCAAGAAGCTCCAAAAACCTACACTGTTGGAGTGGTCAACTTTGTTCCTGTGTTCGAGCCTCTTATTGAAGGGTTTAAAACTCGTATGACAGAGCTTGGCTACATTGAAGGTGAGAATATCAATTATATCTACGAACAAGCTGCCGGGCTAGATGCGATCGAAGGTTTGGTCGCATCTTACATAGAGCAGAATGTAGATATAATTTTATCCACGAGTACACCTGCTACCCAAATTGTGGTCCGGATGACTCAGGAAACGGAAATTCCTGTTGTTTTTGGAGCGATTACCGATCCAGTCAGCGCCGGAATCGTCGCTAGTGCACAAAACCCTGGTGCTAATGTGACCGGCGTGATGATTGGTACAACTAACCATTCTATGCGTTTGGATACTCTTTTGAAAATTATGCCCGACGCTAAAAAACTATATGCTCCTTTGAATATCGAAAATGATTCAGTGCTTGTAGCAGCGGAAGTGACGCGGGCATACGCGCAGATTGTTGGAGTCGAATTGGTAGAACCGCCAATCGTCACGGATGAAGATGCACTTGAAGCAATCGAATCTATCCCAGGTGATGTGGATGCGTTTTTCGTCTATCCTGATACGCTTCTCATTTCTCATTCTGATGAGATGGTCGAGGCGGCCTTCGCCGCGGGCATACCATTGATTCCGCAGGACCCTACGTTGGTAGAAAATGGTGCTCTGTTCAGTATTTCGAATAACTGGACTCAAACTGGCAGAGACGTAGCCGAAAAAGCAAACCAAATACTCCAGGGAACTAATCCGGGAGCCATTCCAGTCGATAGCGATCAGTTATTTTTGGATATCAATGTGATCAGTGCTGAAAAACTTGGAATAACAATCCCCGCTGAGGTTCTCAACCAGGCTGATTCGATTATTCGTTAGTTTTGATTTGGAATATTTCGTTCCTCTGGGATGGCACAAAAGTTGCTCATTCTAGAGGACAAGCAATCATAAAATAAATCTTTATATAATCTACGATATGCTAATCGCTAACCCAATTTGGAGATTACACCATGGAAGAAAATAAACGTGAACTCAACCGGAAGGAAAAGAAAGCCAAGGTGCGTAAGCGCAGGTCTAATTTTTTGCGGAATATGAAATTGCGTGCCAAGTTATTTGTTGGTTTTGGCTCGTTGGTGGCAGTGGCGGCACTGGTCGGGATTTCTTCATACGTGACCGAGCAGATCAAAGCCAGTGCCTTGCAAGGCGCACAGGCCGCGAACGCTACCACAGGCCTGTTGGATGATTTGCAGGATGAGCTCTTTAATATGCGCCTGCAAGAGAAAGACTTCTTTTTGCGCTATCCGACGGACGGCTTCGACGCTGCTTATCAAAATTATGCTGTGCAGAGCCAACGCCATGCCAATAATGCCGTGGAGTTATCCCAGCAGGTGCGCGGCCAAATTACACCAGAAACCGAGCAGGACTTGCGCGACATTGGTGACTTGCAGCGTCTAGAGACAACCGTTAATGAATATCAGGCAACATTCCAGAAATTGACCCGCGATATTGGTGATTTGGGTACTGGCAGTACTGGCCTGGTAGCTAATTTTTATGAAGCCTTCTTTACCTTAGAGGGGCAGGTGGACGCATCTGGTGATGAGGATATCCAGGAAACTTCCGCAGAGTTGCTTAAGATTTATTCAGTTTATAACCTATCCCAAGGTCAGGCTGAGATCAATGAATTCCATGCTGCGGTCGAAGATATGGGTGCAGCGATCTCCCGCAGTGAACTAGCGGAAGGCCAAAAGCGTTCTTTGCAGAACCAATTAGATGATCTTACGGCGCAGTTCGATCAAATTGTTATCCTCAATATCGTGGTTCAAAAAGGGTTGGATGAGCTGGCAGCAAAATATATTTCGGTGGAAGATGTTACTGAAAGCGTCAGCAATACGGTAAACACGAAATCCCAGCAAGCCTTTGCTCAATACCAGTCTGTCGCCCTGACCGGTTCACTCGTGAACGTAGGCGCTATTGGTTTTGCGCTTCTTTTTGGTGTGATCGCCAGTGCAGTGATCGTTAACAGTGTTGCTACCCCGGTGGTTCAGATGACGGAGGTCGCCAGGAAATTCAGTGCTGGAGATTTTAGTTCACGTGTTGATGTTGTCTCTAGTGATGAGATTGGTGAACTCTCCGAAGCCTTCAACCAGATGGCCGAGGAAGTTGGTCAGCGTACAATCGAGTTGGAGGAACGTGGCCGGGAGATGGAAGCCAGCCAGAGAGTTACCTTTGCCG
The DNA here is from genome assembly GCA_050288045.1 of Anaerolineales bacterium. Taxonomy (GTDB): domain Bacteria; phylum Chloroflexota; class Anaerolineae; order Anaerolineales; family UBA11579; genus JAFGRA01. Next base: position 5,557 of record JBNKDB010000037.1, read on the forward strand.
CTTCTGAACGTACCTCGCCGGAAGACTTCCTCGACCTGCTGGTGAACCTGATCGCCGACCAGTTTGACGTTTACCACTGCCAGATGTATATGGTTGATGCCGAGCGTCAGAACGCCGTCCTGGCGGAAAGCACCGGTTATGCCGGCCGTCAGTTGTTACAACGTGGCCACTCCATTCCCCTCGACCAGCCTTCATTGGTTACGCGCTGCATCAATAGTGGTGAAGCGGTGCTGGTCGCTGAGACCACCAAGGACCCGAACTGGCTGCCAAACCCCTTGCTTCCATTGACCCAGTCTGAGCTGGTAGTTCCGCTGGTTATTGATGATGAAGTGATTGGTGCGCTGGACATCCAGGACCGTGTTGCCGGGCGCTTTACGGAAACAACAGTGCCGGTGTTCCAGTCGATGACCGAGCAGGTCGGTTTCCTCTATCAGAGCAATGAGCTGCTGGAAGAGATTACGAAACGGACACAGGAACAGGAAAAGTTCACCTCCCAGTTGCGTGCAGCAGCCGAAGTGGCCGAACGCCTGACCACCGTGCTCGACCCCGAACAACTGCTGGGCGAGGTTGTGACCATGCTGCAGAGCCGGTTTGGTCTGTACCATGCGCACATTTACCTGGCTGATGAAAGTGGAGAAAACTTGGTTGTGGCGGCTGGTTCTGGGCAGGTTGGTTTGGTCTTGCAGCAGCGTCGTCACAGCATTCCGATGGACCGGGAAGCCTCAATTGTGGCTCGTGCCGCTCGTACCCACCAGTCGGTGTTGGTTGCTGAAACCAGAAAAGATACCACATTCATGCCCAACCCCTTGCTGCCCAATACCAACTCCGAGTTGGCCGTGCCGCTGGTTGTTGGTGGTGAGCTGCTGGGTGTGTTGGACATGCAGGACGAGACCCCCGGACGTTTCACGCAGGCAGACGCCGATACCATGTTCACCCTGGCCGGACAGATCGCAACTGCTTTACAAAACGCTCAATTGTTTACCCAGCAGCGAGAAGCTGAAACCCGCTTCCGAACGGTGGCAGACTTCGCTTACAACTGGGAATCCTGGTACGATGAAAATAACCAGTTCGTATATATTTCTCCTTCTTGCGAGCGTGTGTCGGGCTATACAGTCGATGAGTTTATTGAAAATCCTGATCTGATCTTTGAGATGACGCATCCTGAGGATCGCGCTATCCTGGAAGATCATTACAAACAACACACGGCGACTGGTGATACAGAAGCTGTTGAGTATCGTATTTTTACCAAAGACGGCGATGTCCGTTGGATCCAGCATACCTGCCAATCGGTAGCTGATGATGATGGTAACTGGCGCGGTCGCCGTGGTTCGAACGTAGACGTTACGGAAGAAAAACGCTCTCGTGATGAAACTGCCCTGCGTCTGTCTTTGAACGAAGCCTTGGCAGGTAACCTGACGGTTGAACAGGTACTGGATATTATGGTTGAACGCTCGAACCTGTATCCTAAAGCGCGCACGTCAATCTATTTCTTCGATCCTGAAGCAGAAGAACAAACCATCGTTTTGCAGCGTGACGAGCCGTTTGCTACCGGTTTGTCTCCAATGCCTTTAGGAATGAGCTTTACCGCTACGACCAATCCACTGATGAACTTGCTCTCGCCGGATGATGCTTTCATGTCCTCAAATGTTTTCGAGGATGATCGCGTCGATGAAAACACCAAGAAAGCGGTTGAGAGTGTCGGTTATACCAGTATGTTGATCACACCGATGACCACCCGCGGTGAATGGCTTGGTATCATCTTCAGTTCTTCCAAGGAAGCGGGCTACTTTGATGATCGAGAGACTCAGTTGCTTTACCGCACCCTGGCCGACCTGGGTGCAGATGCAATCCGTGGTGCCCGTCTCCGTGAAGATATTGAGGCTCGTGAGCGGCAGTTCCGTGCGCTGGTTGAAAATGCCCCGGACGTGATTGCCCTGGTGTCTCTTGAAAATGGCTATTTTATCGATGTCAACGCCAAGTTCGAAGAAGTGCACGGCTACTCGCGGGAAGAAGCGTTGAAGATGCGGCCAGCAGAATTGAGTATGCCGGTACAGCCGGATGGTTCGATTGCTGAAGAGGTCACAGCCGAGAATCTAGTACGGGTGATGGCTGGCGAAAAGGTTATCTTTGACGAATTTTGGTATATTCGCAAAAATGGTGACCCCTTCCCTGCCCGGACTGAGTTGATCAAAATGCAATATGGTGATACAGAGGTTCTGCGTGCCAGCACAACCGATATTACGGATCAACTGGCGCAGGAACAGCGCTTCCGGGCACTGTTTGCTGAATCACCGATCGGCTTTATCCTCAATGACTTTGAAGGTGGTCAATATCTGGCAGCCAACGACGCATTCCTGAATCTGGTTGGTTATACACTTGAAGAACTCAACAAGTTGTCTTACTTCGACCTGACTCCAGAACGCTATGCGCAGGATGAAGAGGTCCAGTTGGAATCCATGAGAACAATCGGTCGTTTTGGGCCTTTTGAAAAACACTATATCCATAAAGATGGACATGAGATCCCGGTTGTGCTCAATGGTACTGTGGTGACTGAAATGGGCGGTCGCAAGGTGATCTGGTCCAGTGTTGAAGACATTACCGAGCGCAAACAGTACGAGCATGGTCTGGTACAAACCGACCGACTCAAGAGCGAATTCCTGGCGAATATGAGCCATGAGCTGCGCACACCGCTCAATTCCATCATCGGTTATACAGATGTATTGCTTATGGGGCTGGATGGCGATCTTGATGAAGAAACCCTGGTCGATGTGAAGGCGATCCACGACAACTCGCAAACTTTGCTGCGGATCATTAATGACATCCTCGACCTGGCGAAGATCGAAGCTGGACGTATGACCCTGGAATTGCACGAAGTCAATGTCAAGGAAGTATTCGATGACATCAAGACCTCCAATGCCGGTTTGTTGGTCAATAAATCGGTTGAGATCAAAACGGATGTCAAGAGCGGTTTGCCCAACTTTATCGTTGACCCGATGCGCCTGAATCAAATCTTGAATAACCTGGTTTCCAATGCGGTGAAGTTCACGGAAAAAGGTGCAATCACCTTGCGAGCCTTCACAGAGCAGGATTGGATGGTGCTCGAAGTTGAGGATACTGGCGTCGGCATCAAGCCGGAAGACCTGGACGCGATCTTCGAGGAATTCCAGCAAGCGGATAATTCAAGCACGCGCACGGTGGAAGGCACCGGTCTGGGTCTGGCGATTACCCGCAGCCTGGCTGAATTGCATGGTGGTGGAATCACCGTCACCAGCGAATTCGGCAAAGGATCGACCTTCACCGTCCGACTGCCCTTGGAACCCAAGCTCAGCCCTGATGTTGCTGTCTATGCCAAGGGCGTAGGGTCAAACGGCAAAGCTAAGAAACAGGCTGCTTAGTTGACCAAACAAAACCGTAAGACCATGAACGAAGGCGATACGGTAGAATAAAACCAGAAATAAGTGGGGATTGGAGAGTACTCTCCAATCCCCATCATGGGATTAGCAGGTACTTCCGGTATGCAAAGTTTATTCAGACAAGTGCATTGTGTCGAATGTGGTCAGATCATGGACGCGGATCTATATCCGGGAGCGTGCTCGGCATGCGGTAGTTCGTGGTTGAGCGCAAATTATGACCTGGATGCCTTGCCGAAAAACTGGCCTGAACGTGTCGCGATGCGGCCAACTAACTTGTGGCGCTACCGGGAGTTGCTCCCGTTTCCAGATGAAATGAAACTGATCTCGATGGGGGAGGGTTGGACGCCGATGACCCGCGCTGAGGGTCTGGAGGCGGAAACTGGTCATAAGCAGATCTGGATCAAGGATGAGCGCCAGCAGCCCACCGGTTCGTTCAAGGACCGGCAGGCCGCCTGTGCAGTTTCTGCGCTCAAATCCAGGGGAATCGATGAACTGGTGCTGTCTTCGACCGGGAATGCCGCCGCGGCGTATGCCGCTTTTTGCGCCCGAGCCGGGATCAAGCTGTGGGTGTTTTTGACCAGTAGTGTACCGGCGGAGAAGATGCGCGAGTTAGCCTTGTATGGGGCGGAAGTGATCAAGATCACCGGTACTTATGACCAGGCTAAAGAAATTGCGGCCGATTTTGCGACCCGCCGCGGTATTTACTACGATACTGGTGCCAAGGCTATTCCCAACAAGGAAAGCATGAAAACAGTTGCATTCGAGATCGTTGAGCAGCTGGGCTGGCGCGCTCCGGATTGGTATATCCAGGCGGTGTCTGGTGGATTGGGACCTTTAGGGGTGCTCAAGGGTTTTGAAGAGCTATACGCGGTTGGTTTGATCGACCGGGTGCCCAAGATCGGTGTGGTGCAATCCGAGGGTTGTGCTCCAATGGCAAATGCCTGGGAGAATGGGCTGGACGAAGCTGAGCCAGTTGTGCCTGATACCTTGATCACGGTGCTGTCGACCGGAAAACCGGGGGTGGCGTATAAAATCCTGAAACAAGCCAATGATAAATACGGCGGCGCGATGGTCTCAGTCAGCGATGGGGACGCGTTCCGGGCAATGCGCAAGGTCGCGCGGGTGGAAGGTTTCTCCACGGAACCGGCCGCCAGTGTGGCTTTTGCCGGTTTCGATAAAATGATCGAAAACGGTTATATCGATCCCGATGAATGTGTGGTTATCAACTGTTCCGGGCATACGTTCAGCGCTGAGAAGCACGCTCTTGAAGACCGCTATGTGGTCGATCTGAACATGGAAGTGCCGCAGCAAGGTACGCGTACGCCGGAAGGATTGGACGCGGCCTTGAAAGA
>JBNKDB010000038.1:0-5018 GCA_050288045.1 Anaerolineales bacterium
GTTTTGCGCCTGCATATCGGAGGTGGTGAAGCCGCCAGTGCAGCCGGATGTGCGCCGCCATTGGAGCGGTTCCTCTACGGATTTATTCAGCCAAACATCGACATTATCTTCTTGCTTGCAGACGCGTACATCGGCAACGTCTTCCATCGAATCGATGATGCTTTCGTTGTAGAGAAAACCTAATGCTAAAGCTTCCAAATTGATAGGTGTGCACATGAACGTCAACCAGACTTTGCCGTTCACAGTAAGCGATACTGCTTTTTCAGTGATTATATTGCCTTGGGCTGCTTCGCGATCATTGGCGCTATATTTCTGGTAGTGAATGGGCTTATATGTTTGAGCCATAAGATCTCCAAAATTTAGAGTAATAAGATGAAGCTGCTGCGTTTTCGAGTATATAGCAGGCAACTGGAGAAGTCAAGTTAGCGGAGTGTGAAGAGTCGAGGATTTAATTTGTGACGTTTGGGATGGTTGACTTGGGGGAATGGCAAACTATAATGAGATGACGATGGATTGGAGAGTGACCGATGAGTGAATTTGTTTGCAAGGATTCTGGAAAACCTTATCCGCAAGTAGGCATGCCTTATCGCTGCCTGGAATCGGGTGGGTATTATGATCTGACGCGTCCGCCTTTCTTCCACCCCAACAGCATCGAACGCGAGCTACCGGGTATGTGGCGTTACCGGCATGCATTCGCTTTGTTCGAAGATGCACCGGTAGTCAGCCTGGGAGAGGGGGCAACGCCGCTGGTCTGGGATGAATATAGCGGTGCGGAAGTCGGATTGAAACTTGAAGCGTTGAATCCAACCGGATCATACAAGGATCGGGGCACCGCGGTATTGGTTAGCCAATTGCTGGCGCGCGGCGTTTCGGAGGCGGTGGAGGATTCGTCCGGGAATGCAGGCGCGTCTTTTGCAGCTTATGCGGCACGCGCCGGGATCAAAGCGCGGGTATTCGTGCCGGAGTACGCTTCTGGACCAAAACGGGCGCAGATCGAGGCCTACGGGGCAGAACTAATTAGCGTGCCGGGAGAACGTGCTGCGGCCACGCAGGCTGCCTTGCAGGAAGTAGAAAAAGGCGCGGTGTATGCCAGTCATGCTTATTTGCCGTTTGGATTGCCCGGAATTGCTACGATTGCCTATGAGCTTTGGGAGGCGTTGGGTGACAATCCGGTCACGATTGTGGCCCCGGTGGGACATGGTGGCTTACTGCGCGGCATCATGCTGGGTTTTGCGGCGTTGCATCAGCAGAATCTGATTCCATATCAACCCTATTACGTTGGCGTACAGGCGCGTGCCTGTGCTCCCTTATGGGCGGGCTTCTGGCAAGGACCGGAAGTAATGGATATGGTGGAGCAAGGTGAATCCCTGGCGGAAGGCATCTTGATCCGCGAGCCATCACAAGGAATGAAATTGTTGGAGAATGTGCGCGATGGCAGAGGGGAATTCGTAGCCGTAGAGGAAGTGGAAATTGCTGAAGCGCATACAGCCCTGGCGCATAAGGGCGTTTATGTTGAACCGACATCCGCCGTGGTGTGGGCTGCTCTGGAACAGATTGTTGGTAAAGTGCCGGAACCAATCATTCTAATCATGACGGGATCTGGGTTGAAGCAGCCACTTGCATAGCGGCTAGCCTCATGCTGGATACCTACCAGCTTTGACAGTTTGATTAAGATCAGCACGATGGGGAAATATTTTAGCGCGCTTTGCGGTAGAATCTGAAAGTTGCTTATATTGGCGAGAAATTCCTGATTTGAGAGGTGTATAAAGTGTACGCGAGTGAATATCAATTACGACAAGAACTCATCCGGGTGACGCGTATTGTTACCGAACAGGGCTTGGTATGCTCGAGCGATGGCAATATCTCGATGCGCCTGGATGATAATCATTTCTTGATGACCCCGACGGGGCTTTACAAAATGGGGATGGCGACGGAAGATCCAATCGTAGTGAACTGGGAGGGTGAGGTTATTAAGGGGAAACCGGGGTATCAGCCAACCTCGGAATTCAAAATGCACCTGGAAGTGTATCGCCAACGCCCGGACCTGAACGCGGTACTGCATGCTCACCCGCCGTATTGCATCGCGCTAACGGTTGCGAATATTCCTTTTCCAACCACATTGGTCCCGGAAGTGTTGATGGCAATTGGCGAGGTGCCGACTGCTCCGTACGCGCGACCTGGTACCGAAGATTTGGTGTCGAGTGTAAGTGACTTGATCGTCGACCACGATTCGATCTTGTTGAGTCATCACGGCAGCGTGAACGCCAGTGAAACGCTGGAAGGCGCGCTGATTGCGCTGGAGCGCATGGAGCATACCGCCAAGATTTATTATCTGGCAAGTTCAATGGGCGAATTGGTACCGCTTCCGGCGGATGAAATCCAGGCGCTGAAAACGATGGGTGAAACCCGCCGCGACAAAACGGCTATGTAGGCTTGTTGTTTGCTGCTAGGCGACAACTTTCAGCCAGCCGCCATCGACATAATAGGTCGCACCTACACAGTAGCTGGCGCGCGGTGAGCATAAAAATACGAAGAAGTCCGCCAATTCTTCTGGCGTGCCGAAGCGCCCGATGGGGGTGTTCTCTTTGGCGATATTTTCCAGATAATCCTGGTAGGTCTGGCCGGTACCTTCGGTTAGTTGAGTGGCAGTTTTGATCCAATCGGGAGTCAGGATCAGCCCGGGGTTGATGCAATTGACGCGGATGCCATCGGGAATAAATTCTTCTGACATGCATTTAGACAGCATCATCAGGGCGGATTTGGTGACGTTGTAGATTGGCTCGTATCCCAAGGGCTGCTTGGCACAAATCGAGGCGTTATTGAGGATCACACCGCCACCGCGTTTGCGCATCGCCGGCACCAGTGCGCGCGCCAGACGGACTGCCGCCATAACGTGTATATCCCAGTAGTACTGCCATTTGTCATCAGGGGCATCCATGATCTTTTCGTTGCTGCCGGTCCCGGCATTGTTGATCAAGATGTCCGCGCCGCCAAAAGTGCTTTCTATTTGTCGGACGAAGGCAGTAATTTCTTTCGCGTCAGTGACATCGACGCTTACTCCAAGCGTCTGTACGCCGTAAGTGGAAGCGATTTCGTTGGCAACGGCTTTCATCCGGCCTTCATCGCGGGCGCATAGAGCTAAATGTACGCCTTCGGCAGCCAGGCCTTTGGCGACAGCCAAGCCAATGCCTACGCTGCTGCCGGTGATCACGGCGACTTTATCTTTTAATTCCAGGTCCATTTTGCTTCCTCCAGATCGATAGTGTTTGAGAGTATGTGGATATTATAGTTGCGGTTGGGAAAACGCAAATCAATCACAGTGATGGATAAATAATTTCAATCACTAGGGAGATTGATAGTTTTTGATACCAAAGCTTGGCTATGATATAATTAATTGTGAAAAAAGTTACAAGTGATCCCAGCATTGGAGCCTCGGAATGTTGAAATTTTCATGGCAAGAGGAATTGTGCCAAACCTTGCAGTATCTGGAACGTGAGATCGGGCGCGCGCCGCGCGTATGTATGATTGGTACCGGTAGTGAAATGCGCGGCGATGATATCGCCGGATTGGATGTGGCTCGGGGGTTGTTGCATTGTCTTTGTGAGTATCCCGACACGCCTTTTATGGTCATCGATGCCGGGGCGCAACCGGAAAATCATCTGGATAAAATGCGTGAATTCAATCCTGATTTTATCTTGATGGTCGATGCGGCCGACTTCCATGCCGAGCCTGGCAAGGTGAGTTGGGTTTCCTGGGAAACGGGACGTGGATTCGATGCTGCCCCGCACACACCGCGTACGGTCACCTTTGCGCGTTATCTGCACGAGGAAGTGAGCTGCCCGGTTGCGCTGATCGCCATTCAACCTGAGCGCGTCAATCATAAACATCCCTTATCGAAACCGGTCTGGTTGGCCGTCGACCAGGTTGTGCATGGTATCGAGAAAGCCGTGCGGCCAATCGTTTCTGCTTAATCGATAAAGGCTGACGCTTTCCGGCCATTTTTCTGCCAATCGAGGCGCAAGCTGTTTGCGCCCTTTTTTATTTCAACAACCTGTGCCGGGAAATCGACCTGGGCATAAGGATTGTCGTAACGAGGAAATTCGTGCAAGCGGATTTCCTTTTCGTTTAAAATGAATGGCCTTTTCCAACCAAACTCGAGGTGACCCTGAGAGGGCGATTGGTAGCTGACGCGTAGCCCGTTGAATGATAAGTGGGCAATGTAAATCGTTTCAACAAATGTCGAGAAATCTCCGTTTTCCTGTCGGGAGCCGAGTTCGCAAATCCAGATATTCTGTTGTCCTTCGGCGATGATCTCCCGGTTTTTATCCTCGCCCGCTGCTTGCTGCCACGTATAAGGTTGTTGTGAACGCAGGGCCAGGTAGCTGGTATCTTTGCGCGCGAAAATCCATCCTCCGCGCTCGATAATTTCATCGAATTGATCTCTAGGCAGCCAGGCGTGTGTAAAGAATAGTCGGTTGGTGACGTAAAGGCCTGGGGCGCGGCTGAGATTGTAGACCGCGATAAGTACGTTTTTGTGCTGGGCAACGCGCGGTAGTGTACCAGAGCCGGTCCAATAATTAGGTGTTGGGCCTTCCCGGCGCGGCGGGTGCGTGGTAAAGCAGACCGCGTCTGGACCAAGCGTGGCTTGCCAGATATGCTGCTGGTCGCCACCATAACCAGGACGATAATCCGGGGCGCTGCTCAGCATATAGTCGGGGGTGCGGTAAGTGTAAACATTGACTTCCTCGCGTGTATTGCGAGAGACATCGCGCTGGATCAGGCGCGCCAGCCAAGGTAAGAGCCCAAGGCGCCGGATAGGGTCGATCAGGCGTTTGTGATCGGCGAAATCTTTGAAGAAGACGTTTCCCCACCAGTTGAACTCATCGAGCATGCGCATAGTCAAACTGGCGGTGAACGGGTGCAGGTAGGCTTCCAGGCTGAGCAAAACCATGCCGTCTTCGAGGTTGTCGAATTTCAGCCCCCAGCGTTCTGCCTCGGAGACCTTGATGCCCATGCGT
>JBNKDB010000039.1:0-2504 GCA_050288045.1 Anaerolineales bacterium
GGCGGCGTCGACCCGGATACGGGCGTTATCGTCGAGCGCGGCCACGAATTGGAAAGTCAATCGGTCAGCGGCAAGGTGTTGGTATTCCCTTCCGGCAAAGGCTCCACGGTGGGGTCGTACACGCTCTACCGCCTCAAGCACAACGGCCTGGCTCCGGCTGCGATCGTCAATGCCGAGTGCGAGACCATCACGGCGGTGGGCTGCATCATCTCCGAAATTCCCTGTGTAGATCAGGTGCCGATTGGGGAGATCGCCAACGGGGCGCGCCTGCGCATCGATGGGGAATTGGGTACGGTTGAAGTGGCAGGGTAAGGCGATTTCATTCCCCCAAAACTTATCTGTTATTCGCCGTTGGCCTGCGTGCCGACGGCTTTTTGTAAATCTGTGTAAGAGATCATCCAGGACATACGGTTGATGAAATCGGCCAGCCCGGTGCTTCCGGCACGTAATTCGCGCACCGCCGCCCCAACCGGGTCATCCCCGGCTGCGCCGCCGGGTTGGTCGGCGTAGGCCCCGTGGAAGGCGAAATAGGCCTGGTTGAGCCTGCGGATGCGGTAGCCATTCTCCCACAGGAAGACGCGCCGTGCTTCCATGTAAGCTTCGGCTTCCTCGATCTTGCCCTCGGCCAACAGAGCGTCGGTAGTGACGCGCGTCTCGCGCATCTCGGCCCGGAAATCGAAGACCGGCACTTCCAGTTCGGGCGGCGGCTCGGTTTGGGCTTCGGTCTTTTCCTCGGGTTCGGGAGCCGGGGCGGGTGGTGGCGGGGCGAACTCGGGATAATAACGTTCAATCAAGGCCGCGCCGATCTCGTTCCCGGCGATGCTGGCGGTGGTCTCGTTCATCGTGCGTAGTTCAGGGGTCTCGTCGTATAACACGCCTAGCGGGCGCAGCGTGAGGTAATTGTGCGTCCACTCGTGGGCGATCACTTCTGCCAGCCAGTTCAGGTTAGTGGTCTGGGCAACCATGGTTGGATAGGCGCCGATACCACCCACCGGCACGACCAGGGCGGAGAGGTTCAAGTTGCTCTCGACCTGGTTTTCCAGGGCAATCTGGTCTTCCAGCGTGGTCTCGACTTCCAGGGAAATATTGCCGTCCTGGCGGATGATGTCGCGTGGCGAGACGATCAAGGCCCAGGGCAGCGGCGTGCTGTGATAGAGCACCGGCGGCACCGGCTGGCCACCCAGCGTCAGCCCTGCTTCGGCTGCGATGGTGGCGACCTGATTTTGCAGAATGCTTTCGGCCAACGGGCCGAGCAGCTCGCGTTGTTTGTAGAGTTCTTCCAGGTGAGCGCGCAGTTCCACCGAAGCGGCTTCCGGGTCGGCGATGCTGGGATCGGCAAAGATGTTTTCGAGTTCGAATTCGGCAGCCTGGATCTCGTTCACCAGCGCCAGGTAATCGAGCACGGTTTGTTTCTGGTCGGCGACTTGCATGTACTCCGGCAAACCCAACGCCACCTGCCCAATCTTGAGCAGCATAGCGTCTGCCATCCAGGAACCATAGTTGAATTCGATGGGGCGGGTATAAGCGCGCACGTCTTCGTTCTTGCCGCTGGACGGCACAATAGATGGCCCCAGGGCATATTGCGTTACCAGGAATACGAAGACCAGGATGGCCAGAGTCTTGAAAAATCTTCGCCATGACATAAAAGGATGATACTTCTAGTTGGTGAGGGCGTCAAATGAAAGGATGCTGAGTTGAATGTCACCAGGTACCCGACCACTTGAGTTGATTACGGGAGAAATCTACATTTTCCTTACAGAAATGCAAGGTTAATATGACAAATTGGACTATTATTATGATAATATTATTAAAAGATAATTGGCTGGGTATTTTGGCTTTATAAGGAGCACTTTCCCCTGCAAATATCAATCCGATCGAGACAGGTAACGGAATCTTGTCTACAGATATTTGATAAGCGGGAAAAGTGAATCTTTAACACGCTTAGGTGCTAACTTGGCCAGATAAATTCTTTTTAGATTTTCCCAGGAGACAACTTGCGAGTAGATGTGATTTCTCGTTTGAATCGGCAAAAAACCGGTCAAGTATTGAGCCTTTTCATTATCCTGGTTGCCATGCTGGTCCTGGTCGGATGGGGGATTGGATTTGCACCGCTTACAACGCTGCTGCCTGGTTTGGCTTCAATGAAAGTCAATACTGCCTTGAATTTTGTTTTACTGGGGCTATCTACTTTTATCTTTATCGCAGGAAAAGGCCGATTCCGCTGGCTCCAACGCGTGAGTGCGTTGGTTATTGTTGTAATTGGGGCATTGACCCTGGTGGAATATAGCTTCTCCGTCAACCTGGGAATCGACGAGTTCTTTCTGGCTGATCCGGTTTCAGCGATCTTTCCGGGCCGCATGTCCCCGTTTACGGCATTTTCTTTTTTGCTGTTAGGACTGGTCTTGCTCATTCCGCTAAATGGGAAAGGACGGCTGCACACTGCCCTGATCTTTGCAACTATCTTCATTACCTACAGCGTGTTTGTCAGTTATCTTTATGGCGTG
>JBNKDB010000040.1:0-5145 GCA_050288045.1 Anaerolineales bacterium
GATCAACTACACCAACCCCATGCAGCGCATTTGCGACGCCGTGGCGCGCTATACTTCGGTCAAGGTGGTTGGGCTGTGCCACCAGATCGGAGCGGGCTATGCCATGGTCGGCAAGGTGCTGGATGATTATATAGGCATCGATGTGCCGGGAGCTTTTGACGGCGATGCGGAGCAGCGCTTAAGAATTGCAGAGCAATTCCATACCACGCATTCTACACCGCGCGCCAATGCCGCCCGTGAAAAAGTCTCCCGGCGGGCGATGGAACTGGTCGACATCAAGGCCGCCGGAGTGAACCACTTCACCTGGATGCTGGCCTTGCACGAACGCGCCAGCGGTAAAGACCTCTACCCGCTTTTCCGCGAGCAGTGGGCCGCCTTCGACCCTACGTTCGAACCGCTTACCCGGCGCGTCTTCGATGCCTTCGGCCTGTTCCCGATCCCCGGTGACGAGCATCTGTGCGAATATCTGCCCTGGGTCAGCGACCCGCTCACCAAACCGTGGGAGAAATACGAGCTCGACCTGTACGAATGGGATTTGCGGGCGACGATGCGCGATACCGGCCGGGAAGATATGCAGCGCATGGCTGCCGGAGAGCTTTCTGTGGAGCCGCTCTTGGATGTGCATTCAGAAGGCGCCGTGGAGGTGATCGAGAACCTGGCCGGAGATGGTACGTTGTATTGGGACGCCGTCAACCTGCCCAACCAGGGCTACATTCCCAATCTGCCGGCGGGTGCCATCGTCGAAGTGCCCGGTTTGTTGAGTGGGGCGGGGGTGCTGGGCGTGGGCGTCGGCTCCATGCCGGAAGGCATCGCCGAACTGCTGCGGCGTGAGATCACGGTTTCGCAGTTATGTGTGGACGCGGTGGTGAAGGGCGACCGCCAGATTGCCTTGCAGTGCCTGCTGCTCGACCCGGTGTTCACCGACCTGGACGTGGCCCAACGGGTGCTGGATGATTATCTGCTGACGTATAAGGAGTATTTGCCGAGTTTTTGGGAATAGTAGGCAGTATACAGTATATAGTATGTAGTTGATGGCATAAAGGAGATAGTTTTGTTATCGGAATTTCATTGTGAATGGGTATTTCCCGGCGGCTAAAACCACCGCGACATTGTCCAATCGCTATTCTCTAGAAGCTAAAGTCGGTGTAGGGCATGTTTTGCTTGCTGACTGCCACCGACTAATTTCTTGATCTAGTTTCTTGACGAAAACAAAAATGCCACGAATTTTTCATTCGTGGCATTCGTTTTATTCGGGTAATTCGTGTTTGGTAACGGCGTTTACCGTTTACGCGCTAAAGGAAATCCTCGGCGAAGTGGCAGGAGACGGTGTGCCCGGGGCGCATTTCGCGCAGTTCCGGCTCATCGGTCACGCATACATCCTTGGCATACGGGCAGCGCGGGTGGAACCGGCAGCCGGATGGCGGGTTGAGCGGGCTGGGTACATCGCCTTCCAGGATGATGCGTTCGCGTTTGCGAGTCGGGTCGGGGATCGGGATGGCCGACATCAACGCCTGCGTGTAGGGGTGGACGGGGTGTGTATAGAGGTCATCACGGGGGGCGAATTCCACGATCTTGCCCAGGTACATCACGGCCACACGCGTGCAAATATGCTCTACCACGGCCAGGTTATGGGCCACGAAAAGATAGGTCAGCCCAAAATCTTGCTGCAAGTCCTTGAGGATATTGAGCACCTCGGCTTGAATGGAGACATCGAGTGCCGAGACCGGCTCGTCCAGTACGATGAACTCGGGTTTCAAGACCAGCGCCCGGGCGATACCAATGCGTTGGCGCTGCCCGCCGGAAAACTCGTGCGGATAACGCGTGGCGTGGTAATCTTCCATGCCCACGCTCTTCAACACCGACAGCACCATTTCGAACTGGGTTTGCGAATTGCCGATGCCGTGGATCTTGAGGCCCTCTGCAATCGATTCGCCAATCGGCAGGCGTGGGTCGAGTGAGGCGTACGGGTCCTGAAAGACGATCTGCATATTGCGGCGCATTTCTTTCAGCGCTTTGCCTTTCAAGGAGAACACGTCGATGCCGTTGTACTGCACCGAGCCTTCGGTAGGCGGGATCAGGCGTAGCAGCGTGTGTCCGGCGGTGGTCTTTCCACACCCGGATTCGCCGACCAGGCCGAGGGTTTCACCCTTGTTGATCGTAAAGCTGATGTTATCGACCGCCTGTACCCAGGCGACCACCCGGCGAAAGACGCCCCCATGCACGGGGTAATACTTTACCAGGTTGTTTACTTCAACAAGTGGCTTGCTTCCATTACTTGTTTGTTCAGTCATAGTTTGCCTTTATGTCAAAAAAACGAAATGATTACTTGCGGATCGGCGCGGTATGGCCTTCCGCGTCCTGGTAAAGCCAGCAGCGCACGTAGTGATCGGGCGCAATCTGTTGCAAATCCGGTTCGACCTGTTGACAGATTTCCAGGCCATACTCCTCACGGGCCTGGCAGCGGTCGGCGAAACGGCAGCCCTCGGGCAGGTCGATCAAGTTAGGCACCGAACCAGGGATCACCGCCAGGCGCTCTTTCACGCTGCCCAACACGGGTACCGAATCGATCAGGCCCTGAGTGTAGGGATGCAGCGGCTTCTTGAAGAGCGTAACGGTATCTGTCTCCTCCACGATCCGTCCGGCGTACATCACGGCCACACGGTCGGCCATCTCGGCGATCAGTCCCAGGTCATGCGTGATCAGGATCACTGAAGTGTTCAACTGGTCGCGCAGGTCGAGGATCAGGTCGAGGATCTGGGCCTGGATGGTCACGTCCAGGGCGGTGGTCGGTTCGTCGGCGATCAAAAGGCGCGGCTTCAAGGCCAATGCCATGGCGATCATCACGCGCTGTGCCTGCCCGCCGGACATTTCGTGCGGATAGGCGTGCGCTTTCTTGTCGGCATCGGGGATACCCACCAGTTTCAACAACTCGACAGCCTGTTCCCAGGCTTCTTCTTTTGTCAGGTTACTGTGGGTCAGCAGCACTTCGGTGATCTGGTTGCCGACCTTGAAAACCGGGTTGAGGCTGCTCTGGGGCTGCTGGAAGATCATCGAGATGCGGTTGCCGCGCATGTTGACCATTTCGGATTGCGATAATTCCAACATGTTGCGGTCTTCGAAGATCACTTCGCCTTCGACGATCTCACCGGGCTGGTCGACCAGACGTAAGATCGAGAATGAGGTTACGCTCTTGCCGCAGCCCGATTCGCCCACCAGCCCCAGGATTTCGCCATGTTTGACGTAGAAGTCTACACCATCGACCGCTTTTACTACGCCATCTTCGGTAAAGAAGTACGTTTTGAGATTACGTACTTCGAGTAATTTTGTATCATTGCTTTCTGTCACGATCCCTCTCCATTCCATTAGTGTTGGCGTAGACGCGGGTCAATGGCATCGCGTAGGCCGTCGCCCAGCAGGTTGAAGGCCAGCACGGTGATCATGATCGCCAGGCCGGGGAAAAATACCAGGTGGGGGGCGGTAAATACCTGGCTTTTTTCGGAGCCAAGCATGGTGCCCCATTCCGCCGTAGGGGGCTGTGCGCCCAGTCCGAGGAAGGAAAGGGCCGCGGCGTCCAGGATGGCGGTAGCGATACCCAGCGTACCCTGCACGATCAAGGGCGGGATGGCGTTCGGCAGGATGCGACGGATGAGGATGTGCAGGTGATTGCCGCCCAAAGCCATTGAGGCGGAAACATATTCTTGCTCCTTGACCGACAAAACACTGCCGCGCACCACGCGTGCATACACTGGGATAGTGACGATGCCGATTGCCAAAAGGGCATTTTCCAAACCCGGCCCCAATACAGAGACGATGGCAATCGCCAGCAGCAGGGAGGGAAAGGCCAGCAGCACATCCATCAAACGCATGATGACATTATCAACCCAGCCGCCGGTATACCCGGCTACCGCGCCCAGCAGGGTGCCAATCACGATGGCAAATCCAACCGTCGTAAACCCGATAAAGAGCGAGACCCGCGCCCCATAAATGACGCGGCTGAATTGATCGCGCACGTTGCCGTCGATGCCCATGATGTGCTGGGGTTGGTCCTCTGGACAGCCCAGCAGGTGGATGCAGGGTGCCTGGCGCTTTTTCACGTCTTCAACGCCGATCAAAACCTGGGTCGGATCGTAGGGCGCCAGCAGTGGTGCAAAGATAGCTACAAGCAGTAGGAATAGGAGAATCGCTAAACCGATCAAGGCCGAGGTTTGCTTGAGGATGCGCCGCAAGGTAAGCCGCCATAAGCTATTGGAGCGGTAGTCTTGCAGCGTATCTTCAGTAGTGTCTTTAGTAATTGTTGTTTGCATGATGCTTACTCCAGCCTGATCCGCGGGTCGATGAATACGTAGGAAAGATCAACGAGCAGGTTAACGAGCACGTAGCCAACTGCGATCACGACTGTAAAGGCCTGCACGATGGGAAAATCCCGGGCAGTGATCGCTTCGAATAACATACGTCCGACCCCCGCCAGCCCGAAAATCGTTTCGGTCAGCACGGCCCCGGCGAACAGGGTACCGACCTGTAAACCAATGATGGTGACGATGGGCAAAAGCGCATTCCTAAAAGCGTGTTTCAAGATCACCAGGCGTTCGATCAGACCTTTGGCGCGCGCCGTGCGGATATAATCCTGGCGCAGCACTTCCAGCATGCTGGAACGCGTCATGCGGGCGATAATTGCCAGCGAGATCGTACTCAAGGCGACGGCGGGAAGGATCAGGTGCTTGATGGTATCGCCCAACACTTCCCAATTCCGGGTGATGATGGAATTGAAAATGTACATGTTAGCGAAAAACTCGAGCACGTGATATTTCAAGGTTTCCTGTACTACTTCCCAGCCAAACACCTCGTAGAAAGGTGTGGCAGTCAGGCCGGCCGTCAACCGACCGCTAGGCGGCAACCAGAAGGGGGTATCGCGCAGCACCAGGGAAAAGAAATAGGCGAGCATCAAACCCAGCCAATACACTGGCATGGACACGCCAGTATTGGCGCCGATCATCACGAGCACATCCAGGATGGAATTGCGCCGCATGGCAGCAATAATCCCGGCAGGGATACCGATAATAATTGCGAGGATAAGTGCGGCCAGCCCTAACTCGATGGTAGTTGGCAGGCGTTCGATCAGAATGATGGTAACTGGGCGGCTGAAGC
>JBNKDB010000041.1:0-10000 GCA_050288045.1 Anaerolineales bacterium
ATCAGCGATGAGTTAAAACTGATCATCGAAAAAATGGTCGAAACCATTTTCATGGGCATGATGGCTACCTTCTTCGGCATCATCTTTGCCTTGCCGGTCAGTTTCCTGGCCGCTCGCAATTTGATGTCGGCCTCACCAATCACGTTAGCCATCTATTACCTCGTGCGCGCCTCAATGAACATTATCCGTTCGATTGAACCAATCATCTGGGCGATCATTTTCATCATCGTGGTCGGGCTGGGGCCATTCGCCGGTATCCTGGCGCTGACCCTACACTCCATCGCCGCTCTTGGAAAGTTATACTCCGAGGCAATCGAATCGATCGACTCCGGCCCAATCGAAGCCATCCAGGCTACCGGGGCCACCTGGCTGCAAACCGTAATGTTTGCCGTGGTGCCACAGATCGTCCCGCCATTCGTTTCTTTCACAATCTACCGCTGGGACATCAACATCCGCATGTCCACGATCATCGGTTTGGTCGGCGGTGGTGGGATCGGTTTCCTGCTCACACAGTACATCCGCCTCTTACAGTACGACTATGCCGGCCTGTGTGTATGGTTCATCGCCGTCACGGTTGCCATCCTGGACTATGTGAGTGCCGAAATCCGCGCTCGCTTCGTCTAGACCCAAACACAAAAAAAGAAACCCGGTTTTATGAAAAACCAGGTTTCTAAAAGTAAATGCAAGGCGTCCCAGTTCCCTGGGACGCCTTTTTATAAGGAGGAGAGAAATAGCGAAACGTTAGGGCAGCGGACAGCGTCGAGCCAGCACTTCCGCAGAAAGAATATGCCCTTGCATCACGTTCAATAATTCCTGTTTTGAGAAATCAGCTTCGATTTCCAAAAACGTATCCAATGCATATAAGGTATAGGCGAACTGCTCGACCTGGCTGGGCAAAATACACGGCCCACTGTAGGTCAGCCAGCGGAAATTACCTTCTTCATTCTGTTCAGTGTTCAGGAAGTTGGGGTCGGGCAGCAGGTTATCCGGCAGGGAGCGTTCGCTGGCGGGGATGTTATACAGCAGCCAGCGCTGCCACGGTTCGCCTTCCGCCGGGATGACCTCCGGGTCATCGTAGATCAACACAAAACTCACCGTTCCTTCAGGAGGATCACCCCAACGCAAGGGCGGCTCATTCTCATTGCAGCCGCAAATTTCCTGTACAGACGTGGGCACTACTGCCAGGGCAGGGTCGTTTTCCACCGGCAGGAGTTCATCCGATTCCGTCTGGGGTAACACATCGGCTACTTTGATACCCGCTTCCAATGGTTTTGTCGCTTGGATGAGTGAGAAGGACGGAACATCGCGCTCGCGTGATTCGTTATAGCTCACTGCCGTTTCCGGCGTTTGCACACAGGCAATCACTACCAGCGCCAAAAGCATGACCACGAAGGCCGCTTTTTGGAAGCCTTTCATTCTTCCTCCACGTTGTGAACCTGCCAATAAATTAGGGGACAGTGGCATAGGTAACTGACCGTCTGTGGCAAAATGATCATCATTCTGATGATAAACATTTCACACTAGATTTTTCAACAGCAGAAAATGGTCAGTTCCTCTGGTAAATGCCCTTGTAATAGTTCCTTTTGCAAGATCTATTGGGCATTTACCCAATCAGGTTCACTTTACATACCCTGCGCATTGGCCTAAGGTTCAATCTTTTTTTGGCCTGGAAGCCTATGGCAAACTCACTTCAAACGTGATTTGAGAACCACCGGCGACGGCTATCGTGTGCGTCCCAGCCGGAAAATCCACGGGAATTTCGAATTCGGCTTCACAATGGTTGACGTAACAACCGATCTCCCCCTGATATTCCCCGTTCAGCGTCCAGGCAAAGGTGCGCTGAGATTCATCATAACCGGTGCCACAGGCATCTTCCCAGGTAAGGTACCCACCATTGGCAATGATCCTGACCACTTCACCTGGGGCAGTCGAAGAGGGTTCCACCAATTGCAAGACTGGATGGACAAGCTGGACATCTGGAGCATTGCTGGAATCGGTGCAATCCGGCAGGTTGGGTGTTGGTGTATGCGGGGATGTCGTGACCAACAAGTTCAACGGCTGGGATGCAGCCGGGGGTGTTTCTTTAAAAACTTGATTGCCGGACATGCACGCTGCGATGCCCAGCACGAGCAAACTTAAACCAAAATACAATCTGTGCATTTTCTCGCCTCCAGATGGATCAGATACTATGCTTTGGACGAATCCAGCGCCTAATAAGTTCCCGATCCAACCACACTGGCGGCTTGCAGTATAATTGGGCATATCCAATCCAGACCATGAGGAAAGCGGATGACGGACGAATCAGAAAACCCAGCAACGGAAGTAACACCTAAAGAACAAGCCCTGGAAGTCCCGGCCGGGAAGTTCAAGACGCGCCTGCGGAAATTCGGGACGGATACCAAAGCCTCGGCCCAAAGGTTCTGGCATGTACTTACTGATTTCTTCGGGGAACAATTTGCCGAGGGACGCAATTTTCTCAAGCGCGTGGTTTTGATCTGGCGGTTGTTCTGGAAGCGCGGGGTTGGTTTGCTGCCGCGCGTCGTGCTGGTAGCGGCGGTAGCTTACGTGATTTCGCCGTTGGACTTCATCCCTGTGATCCTGGTCGATGACCTGGGTGTGATCTTACTGGGAGCCAAGTTCTTCCTCTCTCTCACCCCGGATGAGCTTTTGGCAGAGGAGCAGAGGAAGCTCGGGCTGCTGGAAGACGAATAAACCTGTCACTCACCAAAACATCCCAGGCGTAGACCTGGGATGTTTTCATTTCTCAGTGGGTCGGAGATGATATCCTATTTCACCGCCACGTAGATGTACAACTTCGAGTCGGGAGAGTCGGGGATGAAATCCTGATCGTACACTTCCATATCAAACAATCCCGCAATTTCGAGTCCGGATTGCGGCAGCCAGGTATCGTAGATATTCTGGTAGGTTTCTCCTAAGGTATCCAGGGTGCCATGATGGGTGAAGATGGCATACTTGCGTTCCGGCACGCTACGCAGTACCAGGCCTTCCGGCACGGCCGCATCTGGTCCGGCCACCTCGACCCCGGCGACGTATTCGAACTCACCGTCTTCCAATCCTTCGATGGTTGAGTCGCACAAACCATATGACATTTGCGGTTTGATGCGTTCTGGTTCGTTCATGCGCGGGATGAATTCTTGCCACATCTTGGCAATCTCATTATCTGGATTCTTACCGACATACTGCATACCCACCACGTAAAAGGCAGGTTTGGTGACAATTCTTGGTTCCATTTCACTTTCCTTTATTTTTGAATAGGGGATATGGATCGTTCTTGGGTAGAGACCACGTTCGACCGGGCACTGCACTTCGGTCAACCCACTGCCCAGTTCATCATCCTCCACCGCTCCCAGGTAGACTTCCCGGTAGGGCCCAGCAGACTGGAAACCGTTCACCTGCGTCCAGGTGAACAGCGCCTGGTAAGCATTGGCGATGTTAGCATAGTCGGCTTGATGAACGACGCAGGCCATATTTTCGACCGCGGCAAGCTGGCGCACTTGGATATCGCCGGAATGGTCGGCTTCCACCTGCTTCGTAGGCCGAATGCTGACCGCCATCTCAACTGGCAAGCTATGCTCGGTATATTCGCGTTCTTCATGCAAAGCGAACCACGGCCCGCAGGGTTTGAGATATTGTGCCGCCAGGTAGTCCTCAAGCCTACGCCGGAGTTGGGCACGCACCGGCATCATGCGGTCGCGCGTCTGAGCGACCTGCCGGGCCGAAAGCACGGTCTGGGCCTCAACGGACTTGACCACGACCTCCGCCTGCGACAACTGACCAGACGCTTCCAAACGATGCAGGCGCATCTCTACCTGAGCTAGGCGGCTTTGTTCGGATTCGATGCGCTGTTCGAGTTCGGCGCGTTTCAGGCGCAGCATGCCGCGCAGTTCGTCCAATGACAACTCATCATCTAACATCTGCCCGATCTGGTCCAGGGAGAAGCCCAGGTCTTTCAGTGCCAGGATACGGTTGAGACGCGGCAGTTGGTCGAGCGTGTAGTAGCGGTAGCCACTGAAACGGTCGATGCGCGCCGGTTTGAGCAAGCCAAGTTTGCCGTAATGGTGCAGCGTCTTGACGGTCACGTTGGCGAGTCTGGAGAAGTCGCCGATCTTGATCATGGTTCCTACCCAATCAGTAAGTTCTAGAAGGCCTTCAGGAACTTAAGTATAAGCCCTCCTGTTAGGTCAGAGTCAAGGTGTAGGTTGCAAATTACAGATTACAAAATACAGGATGAAAAAAGTTATCAATGAAGAATGATGAATTACGATTTACCCGGTTATTGAAAAAGTGGTTCCGAAATAATGCTATAATCCGTAATCATAAAAGTTTAGTGGGTCAACTCCTCTATTTCCCTTGCCAACTTCAATGCGGAATAAATAGATTGGGTGGGTTTCACGCATTAATTAGGCACCTTTAGACAGTAACTAAAAGATCAACATGATTTCTAAAATCGCCATCCTCTCTGATGTTCATGGGAATGTACCAGCACTTCGAGCAGTCCTCGAAGATATTCAAAGTGAGAATTGCACGAAAGCATTTATGCTTGGAGATATTATCAATGGAGTTGATCCCCAGGGTAGTGTCCAATTTTTACGTGATTGGAAGAATCGGGGTGACATAGAACTGATTTGTATCAAAGGCAATGCGGAATCGTATTTGCTGACTCCCGATCGACATTCACTCCCTCTGCAAGACGAAGCCTGGCACATGGATTCAGTTCGCCTCATCCAATGGTTTGAAGATCAACTTTCCGAAGAGAATATAAATTGGATAAAATCATTTCCGATGACAGTTCGATGGAAAGATGCATATTTTGTTCACGACTCCCCGATGGACAGGATAGCCGTGGAAAAGACCAATAGCACGCTCTCACCTGAGTATCGGGAGTGGTACTTTCATGGGGCAGGGATTTCACCAGGGATGGAAGCTGAACAATGGGAGCATTTGCTTGAATTTATGGCGCTGGAAAACATCAAGCAAATTTTTGGTGGGCATACCCACGTTCCATTTTATAAAATAATTGGTGATCGGCACATATGTAACGTGGGTTCAGTAGGCGCTCCGGGAGATGGTGATTCCCGAGCAGCATGGGCGATGTTGACAGGAAACGCAAATGGCGATCAGACCGTCGCTATTCGACGGGTGACCTATGAAATATCTGAACATATTCAAAAGATCAATGAAACCCCAGATTATCCTGATTTTAAGACCCCAGCCATTCAAGCCGCATATAAAAAGTGGTTCCTAACCGGAATCCACTGGAGTGTGCATCATAAAGATATGGAAAAGTAAGGTGACCATCCAACCCACATTGCCGCGGGCTTGACTATACTAAGAGAATACACCGCGCGTGGAGTACTATGCCAAGCCGATGAATAATTCGTCAGTTCTTTTGCAACCCGGCAAGATGTATTATCGTAAATTATTCTAAAAGCCAAAGCAACCCTGGAGGAATACCTGTGAAAGCGATTGTATACGAAAAATATGGGTCACCCGATGTCATTCAATTCAAAGATGTAGAAAAACCAATGCCCAAAGATGATGAAGTCCTCATAAAAATTCATGCGGCATCTGTAAATGCTTACGACTGGCATTTCCTGACTGCTGATATATTCTTGATTCGATTCATGGGCGGTGGGCTGCTCAAACCGAAAAACACCAGACTAGGCGCTGATGTGGCAGGAGAGATTGAAGCGGTTGGCAAAAACGTAAAGCAGTTTCAGCCAGGTGATGAGGTATTCGGCATGGTAAGAGGCAGTTTTGCCGAGTATGCATGTGCTCCTGAAAATGCATTAGCATTGAAGCCAGCCCATACTTCGTTCGCTGAAGCAGCAGCCAGCCCTATGGCAGCAATCACCGCGCTGCAAGGTCTGCGCGACGAAGGGCAAATTCGGGCAGGACAAAAGGTTTTAATTAATGGCGCTTCAGGTGGCGTGGGAACTTTTGCAGTACAAATTGCCAAATCTTTCGATACCGAAGTGACCGCCGTGTGTAGTACTCGAAACTTGGAACAGGCACGTTCAATCGGAGCAGAACATGTCATTGATTACACCAAAGAGGACTTCACCAAAAGTGGTCAACAGTATGATCTTATTTTTGCGGCAAATGGTTATCATCCGCTTGCAGCTTATAAACGCGCCTTAACTCCCAAAGGTATTTATGTTATGGCTGGCGGCTCCCCGGCACAAATCTTCCAATCTATGTTTTTGGGGTCAATGATGTCAGAAACTGACGGCAGGAAAATGACAGGCGTAAGTGCAAAACGAAACCAAAATGACCTGATCGTTATAAAAGAACTTTTTGAAGCTGGTAAAGTTAAATCTGTAATTGATAGACAATACCCATTAAATGAGACGGCTGAAGCACTTCGATATCTTGGAGCAGGCCACGCGCGCGGAAAAGTGGTGATTACGCTGGAACATAGTCCCAATACCTAACACCGTGTGCAGCCAACGTTAGCATGCAAAAGAGCAGCAAACTACTACCGGTTTTCAGCCGGCAGCTTTGCAGAATCTTTCCAAACTCAAAGTCTTTTTCTGCATGGCTCACTCGGCGTTTCCATCCGGGCGGCCACAGGGGCCGCCCCTACGCAAAGGTTTTATTATTGACGCTCTTATACTATCTTATCCAAAGATACAGATCGCCATTCATGCAAGATTGAAAACGGCCCACCTGAAAGGTGGGAGTTTTTTGACCCTATTTACAGACAATAAGTGAGTCCAATCGAATATTCGACCTTCCTTCGGGGGAAATAAGCACTTTGTCGAACCAACACGGGACAAAAAAGATTGTCTACAATTCGCGTCCCAAGATGGCCTTGGAACACTCTTAACCTGCTAATTTGTACCTTTTTTGTGGAGTATTGCACAAAAAGTTAAGTTGTAGTATAGTTATTCGTGCAATAAGAGGAGATTGCCTCTATAATTTATTTGTACGTCGTGCACTTATATCCCAACTCGGAGCGAGTAAATGCAAGCAAAATCAATCCCTGATATCGTGATCGGTCGCCTGCCCATTTACCTACGCGCCCTACAGCACATGCTGCGTGAGGGCCGCCAGGTCACCTCTTCGCAAGAACTTGGTGAACGCCTGGGCATTTCTGCCGCTCAGATCCGCAAAGACCTGTCCCAATTCGGCGAATTCGGCAAACAAGGCACCGGCTACACGATCAAATTCCTGGCCGACCGCTTGCAGGAAATCCTGCACGTCGACCGGGTATGGCGGGTTGCCATGGTCGGTGCTGGTGACCTGGGACGCGCTTTGGCACACTACGGTGGTTTCGCCGAACGCGGCTTTCAAATCGAGATGATCTACGACAGCGACCCCGAAAAGATTGGTACCAAGGTAGGTAATTTTGTGGTGCGCGACAGCGAAAATATGGTCTCCGAGATCAAAGCCGAAAGCATCCAGGTTGCGATGCTGGTCGTCACCGCTTCGTACGCACAAGTCGTAGCCGAGCAATTGGTAGAAGCCGGGGTAAAAGCGATCCTCAATTATGCTCCCGTAAACTTGAACGTCCCGACGGACGTACACGTCCAGCACATCGATCCTTCCACCCACCTGCAACGCATGACCTATTACCTCGAATAATCGATTTCCCATTAACACAGAAGCGGTTGGCCGATGGCCAACCGCTTTTTGATTCGTTGTAAATATACCTTTAGATGGGGGGCAAATTGCGCCGGATGACGGGATAGATATCAATCGCCCGGCTGGCGCCTTCAGCAACACAGGTCACCGGGTTATCGACCAGATAAGCAGGCACGCCCAACTTCTGGGTCATCAGCTTGTCGATGCCGCGCAGGAGGGCCGTCCCTCCACACAAGGCAATGCCGCGGTCAATAATATCGGAGGCCAGTTCCGGCGGGGTTTTTTCGAGCACATGGCGGGCATTCTCGAAGATCGCATCCAGAGGAGACTGGAGCGCTTCGACGACTTCGCCGGTAGTCAACGTGAAGGGACGCGGCAGGCCGGTGACCTGATCCTGACCCTGCAATTCCATGCTCAATTCTTCATCTTGCGGAATGGCTGCACCGATCTTGATCTTGATCTGCTCGGCCGTCGGCTGGGCGATCACCAACCCGTACTTCTTGCGCACGTACGAGACGATGGCATCATCCAATTCCATGCCTCCCATACGCAGCGTCTCACCGGCCACGATGTCGTGCATGGCAATCACCGCCGCCTGGCTGCACCCGCCGCCCAGGCAAACGATCATATTACCGCTGGGAGTGCCTACCGGCAGGTCGATGCCCAGCGCGGCAGCCAGGGGCTGCGGCACCAGGTCGGCGTCGCGGCTGACCTCCAAGGCGGCTTCGTGCACGGCGCGCCGTTCTACACTGGTCACACCATATGGGTGGGTGACCATCAATCGCGGCTTGGAGATCATCAACGGGCCACTGACCTTTTTGATCTGTTCGCCAAGCATGATCTGGGTATATTCGTAATAGGCCACCACTCCGTTATGTAATGGGCGGGTAACCTGAATGATCTCATCGGAAACGCGGCCAAACATACCGCGAGCTTCCTCGCCAATAGCGACCATCTTTTGTTTTTCGATCTCGATGGCTACGATGGTTGGCTCTTCCAGCACCACGACCCCGCCTTCCACAATGCGGGTGTACATGGTCCCCAGGTCGATACCAAATTCTTTTGAGAAAAGCGCCATAATTTAGTTGTTCCCCTCACCGGGAATGGATGACCTAACCCCAGGCTGACGACTGCCGCGGTATTTGCGTACTGCCTCCAGGCGCAAATTGGAGCGGCGCAACGCCGCTTCCAACGCCAGGTAAGCATCCGTATTCGGCGGCGGCCCTTGCTCCAGCAAGTCCTGGGCACGGTTCTTGGCCGCTTGGGCCCTTGAGACATCGATCTCACTGACGTGCTCGGCAGCGTCGGCCAGGATGGTGACAATCGTGGGTTGAATTTCCACTAGGCCACCGGTGACGGTGAAGATTTCCTCCTGACCACTGTATCGCACTTTGATCACGCCAATCGACATCGTCGAAAGCAGCGGCGAGTGGTTGGGCAAAATACCCATCTCTCCATTCACACCCGGCACGATGACGATGTCAACATCACCCTCAAAGACCGTGCGGTCCTGGGATACGATTTCGCAGCGAATAGGCATAGATACCTGTTACTTTCCTTTTGCGATCAGCTTTGCACTTAGCCCGCTAACTGCCGGGCTTTTTCAACCGCGCTCTCTATTGTACCAACCATTTGGAAGGCCTGCTCTGGCAATTCGTCGTACTTGCCGTCCAGGATCTCACGGAAGCCGCGCACTGTATCACGCAGCGGCACGTAGGTGCCTTCCATACCGGTGAATTGCTCGGCCACGTACATCGGTTGGGAGAAGAAGCGTTCGATCTTGCGGGCACGCGAGACGATCAATTTGTCATCTTCGCTCAACTCATCGATACCCAAAATGGCGATAATGTCCTGCAAGTCCTTGTAGCGCTGGAGTACTTGCTGCACCTCACGTGCTGTAGCGTAATGTTCTTCACCAACCACGTTGGGGTCCAAAATGCGGGAGGTAGAGGCCAATGGATCAACAGCGGGGTAGATACCCTTATCAGCGATGGCGCGTTCCAGGGCGATGGTGGCGTCCAGGTGGGTGAAGGTCGCCACCGGGGCCGGGTCGGAGTAGTCGTCGGCCGGCACGTAAACGGCCTGCATCGAGGTGATCGAGCCGGTGCGTGTAGACGTGATACGCTCTTGCAACTGCCCCATCTCCGTAGCCAGCGTAGGCTGATAACCCACTGCGGAAGGCATGCGCCCCAACAAAGCCGAAACTTCGGAGCCGGACATACTGAAGCGGAAAATGTTGTCGATGAACAGCAATACGTCACGACCCTGGTCGCGGAAATATTCAGCCATAGTGAGGGCGGTCAGGCCCACACGCAGGCGCACACCAGCCGGTTCATTCATCTGCCCATAAACCAGGGCGGTATCTTTAAGCACGCCGGACTCGATCATTTCG
>JBNKDB010000042.1:0-3980 GCA_050288045.1 Anaerolineales bacterium
CTCGTCGGCGTGGATCTTGAGTGGGAAACCCAGGGCTTTGGCGGCGGTCAGGATGCGGCGAGATTGCGCTAAATTGAATGCGCCCGTTTCGCAGAATACGTCCACGAAGGGCAAAGCGCGCTTGGGGGCATTCACGCCCCACCATTGCTTGACAGCCGGTAAGATCATCTCGCACAGGTCGATGGTGTAGGCGTTGGCGTCACCGTGATACTCTTCCGGGATGGCGTGCGCGCCCAGGAAGGTGGTTGCCAGCTCCCACGGGCCTTCGGCGTGCAGGTTCTCGATTGCGCCCAGCATTTTTAGCTCCGTCTCGGTATCCAAGCCGTAGCCGGTCTTGACTTCCATTGAGGTGGTACCGTGCCGGAACATTTCCCACAGGCGTGGGCGGGTTTCGTTCATTAATTGGCCCAGTGGGGATTGGCGCGTGGCGCGCACCGTGGAGAGGATGCCGCCGCCTGCTTCCAGGATTTCCAGGTAGGTCTTACCTTGTAAGCGTAGTTCGAATTCGGCGGCGCGGTCCCCGGCCCAGATAGCATGTGTGTGCGGGTCGACGAATCCGGGCATGATCACTTTGCCGCTGACGTTCATGTGCGGCTCGTCGGGATATGCCTGGCGCAGTTCGGCAGTCGTGCCCACGGCGACGATCTCTTCCTCGTGCAGCAGCACAGCACCGTTCTCGATGATCTCCAGGCTGCCAAGCGCGGCACCGCGCTGGGGGCCTCCGGCTAGCGTAAGCAGTTGAGCGGCGGAATGGATTAGCATATGCTTCCTCTTCGAATCAGGGTAGAAAACACACGGATATCAGACTTGGGGGGATTATAGCATGGGATGACGGCCGGTGGATTCGGGCCTAAAAACTGCCGGAATCTCTTACGACTTACACATTTGATAGACCTGCTATGACCCGACGCGACTTTAGCTTGACACAATCTCAGCAGTATGCTAAATTAGATTCGGCTCGATGAGGGTATGTACTTTCTTTAACGTGATCCTCATTGCCCCATAACCTGTAGAAGGAGTGCCGTCTTGACAGAAACACGCACTACGCGAATGCTTGAACGCTTACGCGAACTACAACTCTCCTCTCCCACAATCGAGGGCTCCGCACTCGTCAGTATCGATGGTTTACCAATCGCGTCGGCCCTGGCCCCAGAGATCGAAGAAGATCGTGTTTCGGCGATGTCAGCCGCCATGCTTTCGCTCGGTGAACGCATTGCAACCGAGCTTGGGCGGGGTACATTGGATCAAGTTTATATCAAGGGGGAGAACGGTTACGTTTTCCTGACATCTGTTGGTGAGGAAGCGGTACTCACGGTGATGGCTCGCGAAGAAGCCAAACTCGGCCTCGTATTCCTGGACATGCGCAGAGCAGTAGAAGACTTAAGCAAGCTCATCTAAAGGCGAGCCGAGGCATTATGGAACCCATCCCAAAGAGTGGCTACTATTATCCTAACCGGTTTGCACTCATTACATTGAACGCGCTGGAAGAAGTCATGGGCAAGAATGGCCTGAACGCCATCCTGAACCTGGCGCATCTTCCGCACCTGATCGATAATTATCCCCCTGCTAATCTGGAACGCGCCTTTGATTTTGCCGATTACACGGCGATCAATATGGCATTGGAAGAGATGTATGGCCCGCGCGGCGGTCGTGGCCTGGCCCTGCGCGCCGGACGGGCGACCTTCGCCGACGGCCTACGCAATTTTGGCGCCATGGCCGGAGCCGGAGATCTGGCATTCAAGGTGCTGCCGCTGCAAGCCAAGCTGCGCATCGGTATTCCGGCGATGGCCAAGATCTTTACCCAGGTCAGCGACCAACATTCGACTGCCAAAGAACAAGAACATGAATTCATCTACACCATCCACCGCTCCCCGATCTGCTGGGGGCGCAGTGGTGAGGAAAAGCCGGTTTGTTTCATCGCAGTTGGCCTGCTGCAGGAAGCCTTGAAATGGGTTTCGGGTGGCAGCGAGTTCCGTGTGCAGGAATCGGAATGTATGGCGATGGGGGCAGAGAGTTGCCAATTCGTCATCCAGAAAGAACCAATTAGCTAGGTCATGAGCGAAGATAAACACACCATCCTGATCGTTGAAGATGACCTCGACGTAGCCGATATGCTCAACGCCTATTTTCGGGTGCAGGGCTATAATGTCCTGGCGGTGAACTGGGGGGAAGATGGTGTGCGCACCTGCAATACCGCTCGTCCTGACCTG
Source organism: Anaerolineales bacterium (assembly GCA_050288045.1). Lineage (GTDB taxonomy): Bacteria > Chloroflexota > Anaerolineae > Anaerolineales > UBA11579 > JAFGRA01. The sequence continues at coordinate 2,211 of JBNKDB010000042.1, forward strand.
GTGATCCTCGACATCCGGCTGCCAGATATCGATGGGTATGAAGTTGCCCAACGGCTGCGTTCCAACCGCCGCACCCGCGACATCCCCATCATCTTCTTGACCGAACAGCGCGGCCGGGAAGATCGCTTGAAAGGTCTGGAGATCGGTGGTGATGATTACATCACCAAACCTTTCGATATCCAGGAACTGCGTTTGCGCGTGCGTAATGCCTTACGCCGCGAGAGCCAGGGCACGCTGACCAACCCGGTTACTGGTTTGCCGGAAGGTATTCTGGTGGATGAGCGTTTATCTGAATTGGCCGACCAGGATGGTTGGGCGTTGCTGTTGGTTTCCTTGAAGAACCTGGAAGTCTTCCGCGAAGCATATGGCTTCGTAGCTTCCGATGATGTATTGCGCGCCGTCAGCGTGATGATCCAACACGCATTGCGAGAAGGTGGCACGGCCAGGGATTTCCTTGGACACCTGACGGCGACAGATTTTATTCTGGTGCTGGAAAATGCCGAGTCCATTGCGGAGATCAGCGAACGCACCAGCACCCGCTTGGAACAATCACTGGATTATTTCTATCCGATCAAGGACCGGGATAAAAAAGCGAAGGACCCCAATAGAGATCTTTCTATTCTAATGTGTTCGCTAGATGCAAGCGCAGGCCCTTTCCAGGATATTGACGAACTGAAGACGACACTGCTGCGGAATTGTAATCAGTAGTCAGTTGGTTTACCTGCAAATCATTTAGAAGGAGTTGCTACCAAGCAAAGCCGTGAAAATCACATTGATTATGCCGACTTTTAACGAAGCCGAGAACCTTCCCAAAATTGTTCCGGCTTTGTTTGCATTACCACTCGACCTCAAAATTATGGTTATTGACGATAACAGCCCGGATGGCACGGGGCAACTGGCTGAGGAATTGGCGCAAGCTTACCCTGGCCGGATGAGCGTCTACCACCGCGAGAAGAAACTGGGGTTGGGGACGGCATATGTGATGGGGTTCCAGTTGGCGTTGAAAGAAGGCGCGGAAGTGGTCGGGCAGATGGATTCCGATTTCTCGCACCCGATCGAGAAATTGGTTGAAATGGATAACCGCCTGAATCAGGGCGACTGCGATGTGGTGATCGGTTCGCGCTACGTTCCCGGTGGGTCGGTCGATTTGAACTGGCCGTTCTGGCGCAAGGCGCTCTCAGCGTGGGGAAGTTTCTACGCCCGTTCGATCCTGGGACTCAAGTTGCGCGATGCGACCGGTGGTTTCCGGCTTTTTACCCGCCGGGTGATCGAAAATTTGCCGTTGGATCGCATCAAATCGAATGGGTATGTCTTCCAGATCGAGGTGGCTTATCTCATGCATCGCATGGGTTTCCGGGTAGTGGAAGTTCCGATCTATTTTGCAGATCGCAAATGGGGACAATCGAAGATGTCCTTCGAAATCCAGATGGAAGCGGCCGTCCGCACCTGGCTGCTGCTTTTCGATTATAAGGATATTGGGCCGATAGCGAAGAATTAGACGTTAAGAATTATGATTTAGGGGGGCGAGGGTGGAATCAGTTATTCAGCGGCGGGATTGGTAAGTGAGCTTTATAGATATTCTTCATTGAGTTTAGGATAACAATTTAAGATTTGTGGAGCACGATTCTCGCATCACGTTTTTAATTCTTGGATTCCGAGCGTGATCGCTTATGCCGCTTCGCTTTGGATGTGGTCGACCAGACGGGTCCACTCTTCGATGTTCAGTGTTTCGGCCCGGCGTTTGGGGTCGATCTCGGCAGCCTCTAAATA
>JBNKDB010000043.1:0-2185 GCA_050288045.1 Anaerolineales bacterium
TCGATGAGGGTGGCGACCGCGCCTTCTATACAGCCCAGACCATGGTCGAAACCCTGGATGCCTGCCTGCGCATGCTGCATCCCTTCACCCCCTTCATCACCGAAGAGCTGTGGGGTTACCTCAAGGAGGCAGCCCAGGCTCACTCCCCTGACCTGGCCCCCGAAGGCGGCTGGGAAGAAGCGTTGATCGTTGCCAAATGGCCGGAACCCAAAGAAGAAAAGGTCTGGGAGGCAGACGCCATCACCGGATTCACGCTGGTTATGGACATCATCCGTGCCATCCGCAACCTGCGCTCCGAAAAGAACGTCAAACCCGGCCTGCGCATCCCCGCTATCCTGGTCGGGGAAGTGACCACTTGCGTACTCGAAGAGCAGGCCGCCGCCATCGCTGCCCTGTCCTATCTCAACGCGGACGAATTGCAGATCGTTGAGACGCTGGATGAAAAACCAGAGGGCCACGTTGCCCTGGTGGTCGGCCCGGTCGAGATTTTCCTGCCGCTGGCCGAGATGGTCGATCCTGCCGAAGAACGCGCCCGCCTGGAAAAGAGCCTGGCCGAAGCCAAATCGCAGATCGAGCGTCTAGAGAAACTGCTCAACAGCCCCTTTGCTGAGAAAGCGCCCGCCAACGTGGTCGACAAGGAACGCGAGAAACTCTATGACTTCCAGGAAAGCGCCCGCAAGATCAAGAGCCAGCTCGAAAGCCTCTAAATGCAACCTAAAAACCGGTGGCGGATTTTGAAATCCGCCACTATTTTTATATAATAGACTCATCCTAATTTTGGAGGAAATCATGTCCGGCATTATTGAACCCGAACGCATCGACGTTAACGACCTGCCCGGAATCTGGTCACCCGTGCAGTGGGAACTCAGTGAAGAAGATCTGGTTGTCGAATTGGAAGATCAGGCGCGCGCCAGCCTGCTGGCAACCGTAGACATCCCCGAAACCATCCTGCGCCTGCTGTTGCGTGAAACCGCCATCACGCGCGCCCTGCTGCCCCCAGAAGGCTACGACCCGGAGGAACAAGGTGAATGGGACGAAGAACTGGTCACCTTCAAGTTCCAAAACCGCGTCGTGATGGTTGAAGAGGAACGCGATACCGATTACCTCTACGTCGAACTCGATTTCGAGAATCGCGGCAAATGGGCCTTCACCTTTGAGCCAGAACGCGTCGTCATCGAGCGGCTCTGATTTTTCACTTACAGTTTATTGTGGATCTATGCGATAGACATACCAGCCATAGGAGAATGTCCGCCAGTCAATCGGTGATTGATTCCCTGGACAGTAATATTGTGAGTTGATGAACAAACAGATCAAGCGAGGAACATCAAAATAACGCGATTGGTTTTGCTTGATATTTTCAAAGACTACATAACCATTGTCTCCTAGTTGTGTCTTCAATACCTGGGAACGTTCATTGGCTTCTTTATCATAAATCCCCATACGTACGGATTGAGTAAGCGTATTTTGAATATCATTAGACAACAAGTAAATAGGCTGTGCCGGGTTAGCAAGCATTTCCGGATGGGTCTCCAAGGGTAAAACTTCCAGCCGCGGACGATTGTATTCGTATTCCAGCAGAAAATTAAGTTGTTCAATATATTCACTTTCTGCTGGATAATCAATGAGAATCGTGCTTTTATCGGTTAAGTTATCCGCAAGAAAACCCACCAATTCTGCATTCACCTGATCGACTGTCAATTGAACCCGCGAATTGGTGTAATTGTTAAACAATGTCATTCCCCCCAACACAAGCGCAAACCCAGCCAGCACAAACACGATGATCTTATCTTGCCACGATCTGCTCTTACCGGCTGTCCAAAAATAAGGCAGCAGCAAACCACAAAAAACAGCCAACCCAAGTGCAAATGGCAACAAATAATATTCCAGTGTATATAACCAGGGTACATAAATACCCAACCATAGCGCCGACCAGACCAGACCATATACCAGCAGACGTTCTTCCTTATCGCTCACTTTCAGCTTTCTGAAAGATAAAGTAAAGAAAATGAGCACGGGAAACACATAAATAAAGTCCCTGATCAACCAATCCCCCCACCTTGATAAAGTGGAAATAATCATGGGGAGACTAATCTTGAAATTCTGGGTATAACTACCCTGCGACAGTTTCGTAGAAAAGAAAATTGTTCGAGCTAGCCAAAACAAAAAACTTCCTAAAATTGTACTT
>JBNKDB010000044.1:0-4546 GCA_050288045.1 Anaerolineales bacterium
TGAGGCGCGCCGCCCGGATAGCCGGATATATGCCGAAAATTACGCCGGTCAGCAATGCCAGCCCCAGAGCAAGCGGTAGGCTGGATGGTGCCAGTAAAGCGATTCCGTTATTCAGCGTGGCGGCTACCGGGATGGTCAGGATGCCAACCGCATTGCCCAGCAGCCCGCCACCGGCGCTGAGCAAAACTGCCTCGAACAGGAATTGAACGATGATATCGCGCTGGCTGGCGCCAATCGACATGCGGATGCCGATTTCGCGGGTGCGCTCGGTGACGCTGACCAGCATCACGTTCATGATGCCGATCCCACCCACCACCAGCGAAACCACGGCCATGGCAGCCAGCAAGATCGAGAAGGTGCGGGCAGACTCTTGCTGCGCGCCCAGCAAATCCTGGCGGGTGGTCAGCCGGAAATCATCCTCGTATTCGTCGTCAGCATCTTTTTGAACGTTGTGGCGCTGGCGCAAGAACGCCGTGATTTGCTTTTTTGCACTATCGATCTGGCCTGGGTCGGATACTCGCGCCAGGATGTTCACGGTAGGTTCGTTCTCGAACAGCATGCGGATGGCCGTGCTGATCGGCATATAAAAACTGTTATTGGCATTGGTGGCAAATGGATTTTCTGGATCGGTGCTTTCCAATTCGGCCAGAACCCCGATCACCAGGCAGCGTTGGCGGTTGACCCAGATCTGGCGGTCGAGGGGATCGTCGCCATAGAACAAGTCCTGGGCGACTTCATACCCGATTACGCACACATCCGCGCCGGAAAGTACTTCCGAAGGGGTGAAAAAACGTCCGTGGGAGATGAAAGCCTCCGGGGTGAGTGGTTCACCTTCGGGCCAGTCCACCGGCTGCACATTGGCGTCGGAACTTACCGACTCCAGAGCGTTGGCAGTGACGCCTGAAATGGATAGATCCAGCACGGTGCGTTCGTAGCGGATTTTCCCGTTCCCGGCGGTAGCCATTTCGACGCGATCCACCAACTCGACCGCATCGGGCATCAGCAGGCCGTCTTGGTAGGAAAGGATTTCGCCGACGGGGACGAGTGCACCATCGTCGAATGCCTGCTCTGCCCTGATCTGGACCAGGTCGGAACCGAGGAAGCGGAAACTGGCGTCCACGGCGGCGCGCGCCCCATTGCCCAGCGCCAGCATCACGATCACGGCGGCCGAGCCGATGATGATGCCCAGTGTGGTCAGGAAGGCGCGCAGTTTATTGGCGGTCAGGCCGCGTAAAGCCGTTTTAAGGATGTTGAGCCAGGTCATGTTGCTGCCTCTTTTTCCAACAGGCGGCCGTCGTGCATATGCAGCACGCGTTGGGCGAATCCTGCGATCTTGGCGTCGTGGGTGACCATCAGAATCGAGCGGCCTTGTTCATGCAGCGCCAGCAGCAGTTTCATGATCTCTCCCCCAGTATCGCTGTCCAGGTTGCCGGTCGGCTCATCGGCCAGGATGAGGGCGGGTTGGGTGACCAGGGCGCGGGCAATGGCCACCCGTTGGCGCTCGCCACCGGAGAGTTCATTCGGGCGGTGGCGGGCGCGCTTGCTCAGGCTGACTTGTTTTAGTGCCGCGATGCCGCGCGTTTCGGCGTCTGTGACCTGGCCCTGATAGAGTAACGGCAGGATCACATTTTCCAATGCCGAATAGGCGGGCAGCAGATTGAAGGTCTGGAAGATGAAGCCGATCCGGGTGCTGCGCAAGTGGGCACGCGCCTGGTTCGATAGTGCGAATACATTTTGCTTCTCTAGAAGATATGTGCCAGAGTCGGGTTCGTCCAGGCAGCCCAGCAAATGCATCAACGTGGATTTACCGCTCCCCGATGCGCCCATCAGCGCCACGAATTCGCCATGTTTGACCTCCAGGTCTACATTACGCAAAGCATGTACGTGGGTCATACCCATTTGGTAGGTCTTGACGATCTCCCGGGCTTCGATCAGCAGGTCATTTGAGGATGTCATTGTCCGATCACCAAGTCGTTGATTTCCAGCCCAGAGACGATCTCAATGTACAGGTCGCCGCGCAGCCCGACTTCTACGGTCCGGGAAACTTCCTGGTTGTTTTGCCACAAATTCAATTCGGCGGTGCCGTCTGGGCGGGCGCGCACCAGGGCACGCGGCAGGCGCAGCACATCCTGGCTTTGGGCGATAATGATCGAAGCATCGGCGGTCATCCCGGCGACCAGTTCGGCCGGGATTTCTGCCAATTCCACGTACACAGCGTATAAGGGCCGGTCACCGGATAAACGCTGCGGGACGATCCGGGCGACGGTGCCCTGGATGATCTCATCTGGCGCAGCATCGAAAAATACTTCTACGGCCTGGCCGGCTTTTACGTAGGGTAAATCTTCCTCGATCACGGTGGCGTAGACTTCCAACGCGTTGGGGTCGGTCAATTGGATGATTGGCGTTCCCAGGGCCACCGTTTCACCTGCCTGAACGTTCACTTCGAGCACCACGCCGTCGAATGGGGCGCGGACTTCCACCCCGGCCAACTGCGCTTCAGCAACCTGCAATTGCGCTTCGGCATTTTCCAGGGTGTTCTCAGCGCGCGCCAGTTCTTGCGGGTCGATACCTTGTTCGAGTTTCTCGTAAGCTGATTGGGCCAGGGCAAGTTCGGCCTGGGCGACGGCCAGGTTGGCTTCGGCTTGCGATTGCCGGGTGGGTGTGGCTGTGCCTTGCAGGTTGTTCAAGATGCGGACGGCATTATCATAGGCCTGCTGAGCATCGGCCCAGGCTGCCTGGAAATGAGCGCGATTGAGATTCTCTTCCGGTTTGTTGCGGTAGGGACCATACGCTTCCAGCGCCTTTTCCAGCCGGTTTCTCAGCAAAACCACGTCTGCCTGGGCAGCGGCAAGCGAAGTTTCTGGGGCGGACGAACCTAAACTATCGAACAGGCTCTGGGCTTCTTCTACCTGCGCCTGGGCCTGGGCAATGGCTTGCAAGGCCTGGGCTTCCTTCAGGGGGGCATTTTGGTAGAGCGCATCCAGCTTTTCCTGAGCGTCCAGGATGTCGGCCTCGGCCAGGGCCACCGCAGCCGCCAGTTCGGCACGGTTATCCAGGCGCAGCAGCAGTTCCCCGGCTTCCACGACGGCACCGGGCAGCACGTTGACTTCGGCTACCGGGCCGCTGGCGCTCGCGGTGAGGTTCATGATCTTGGTAGCGATAAGCTCGCCTGGGGCAGTCACCGTCTGGCGGACGTCGCCGCGCGTGACCGGAACGGTATCCGGAATTTCTAGCTGCCCGGAGTCGGCCGCGGCCGGTTCTCGGAGGCCAAGATATCCGGCCCCCAGGATCAAAAGAATGGCGGTGATGGCGATCAGCCCAATTTGCCAACGCTTCATTGCATAACTCCTTATGTTATTTCAGTCAGTGTAACGAGGCGTGGTTTCGGGCCGGTTAAGTGTGGATTACAATCTCGTAATCTAAACTGGGAAGTTGGTTAGCTAAGGGTAAAATTACGGTATGGAACACTCACATATCTTGGTGATCGAAGATGATCCCGCCATCGCGCGCAGCCTTTGCACCGTGCTGGAGCGCGAGGGATACCAGCCTACCCGGTATGACAACGGGCGCGAGGGCACTGAATATGCCAGCCAACAGCATCCCGATCTGATCATCCTGGACGTACGCCTGCCGGATGGCTCCGGTTTCGATTTTTGCAGGCAGATGCGCACCTTGGGTTTACGCCAACCGATCTTGATGCTGACGGTACGCAGTGATGAATTCGATAAAGTGTTGGGGTTGGAGATGGGGGCGGATGATTATATGACCAAGCCTTACGGTAGTCGGGAGTTGATCTCGCGCGTGCGCGCTTTGTTGCGGCGGAGTTATGGCGAGTTCTCGCACACCGATGCAGAGATGTTGTTCGTTCACGATATTGTGATCGAGCGCAATGCCGGGAAGGTCACCCGCGGGCGGGAGGTCATCAATCTAACACCGACCGAATTCCGGTTATTGGTCTACCTGGCCCGCCATCCTGGGCAGGCACTTAGTCGAGCACAAATAATTGAGGATGTGTGGGGATTCGAAGCAGATCTAGAAAGCCAGCAGATCGTAAATGTACACATTCATCGCTTACGAGAAAAATTAGAAATAGAATCAGGAAAACCAAAAATACTATTAACTGTTCCAGGAATAGGATATAGATTGGCTACTTAACTTGCCATTTTGCGCGCTTGCTTTACAAATGCATTAAATTCACTTGATTGGAAAAAAGATCTATATTGTAGTCTTATTTTGTTTTAAATAATTGTAGCTAATTCTCCTTAGATCTAAATAGTACCTGAATTAAGGACTGCAATTGATAGATTGACACATTTTCCATAGAGCGTTCCCAAGCCAAAGGTATTTGCATTGGCTTTATATACTCAGCAGAATCAAGCTGCCATAATAATAAACTTGCTAACTCACCTGGAGGCATTTTTGCTAGATATTCAAAGTCTTCATCAGGATAACGTTGCAACTTTGACACGTTTGAAATTGCTAAACCCAATGGACTTTTAGGGTTCTGGCTTGGGCTATGTGCAAAGAGTAAATGGGCAACCCATAA
>JBNKDB010000045.1:0-6206 GCA_050288045.1 Anaerolineales bacterium
CCCGTTAGGCAGGCGGTCGACCGTATTGTCGAACCCATGTTAGCTCCCATCCGCCAACTGGTACCGCCCGTAGGCGGAATTGATTTTAGCCCGATCGTGTTTTTATTGCTCGTACAGTTGATCGGGAATGTAATTGTAAATCTCATAAATTGAAGCTGCTCGTTAGAGTGAGGTGAATCGATGCCCACGAAAAAATTCAAAATGTCCAATGGTAAACGCGGCGCTGCCCTGGCAATCCGGGTGACGCCCCGGGCCAGTAAGAACGAGATCGTTGAAGTGCTTAGCGATCAGACCATCAAAGTGCGCCTGACAGCCCCGCCGGTAGAAGGCAAGGCCAATGAGGCTTTGGTCGAATTCCTGGCGGAAGTGCTGGGTGTGCCCAAATCCAAGATCGAGATCGTGGCTGGAATGTCTGGGCGCGATAAGCTGGTTTCAATCGTCGATGTCGATAGCGAAGAAGTGCATAAGAAGATCCTCGCTAACCTGGTATAAAGCGCAGCTTTAATAAATAAACGAATATAAAAAACCGGAGCATGATTTGGAATCGAGTGCTCCGGTTTTTCGTATTCATGGTGGGGGGATTTTATTTACGAGGGGTTTTTAATAAATTACTTTGCTTATGTCAACGCCTTCGATAAAGTAGGAGGCAAACCCTCCCCTACAGAGCGTATGTCCATTTTGATCTAAAATAAAAAAACAGATGCAATATTGCATCTGTGGTTGCTTTATTGGGGAATTTACATGATGCCGAATACACTCGGCGAGGGAAGTTCGATCCCGGCAGCCTGGACGTGCCACAGGGTATTCGTGGCGGCTTCGCGCAGTTCGATGTCGTTGCCGTACATTAATTTATACAGGTCGGGGAGCACACCCTTGGCTTCGTCGGGGGCCAGGCGGTAATGGTACATGGCGGCCAGTTGCTGGTCGGGAGTGCCTTCCTTGAGGGCGGTCTTGAGCATGTCCCAGGCACCCTGCCCGGGGGCTACGCCCATGCCGCGTTCGGCCGCAAAGGCGATTAGCCAGGGCGTATCGGCAAGCACGGGTAAATCCTTGGGAGCGTTGGGGTTCAGGCCGACGAGTTTGTCGATGGCCTCCCCGGCGGCGCTGCGCACTACCCATTGGCTGTCTTCGACCTGGATTTCACGCAGCAGGTTGATGGCCCAATCTTCTTTGACCTGTGCCAGGCCGTAGACCACCGCCCGGCGGACGAGCAGGTCTTCTTCGGCGCGTGCGCCTTCTTGTAACAAGGGGTGGCCGTCTGTGGGGTTATGTGCCAGAGCTTCGGCTGCGGCACGCTGTACGTCTTCGTTGCCATGCACCAATGCTTCGGAGGCCTTCTGGACGGATTGTTTGGTGTCCATGGCAACCAATGCCAGGCAGGCAGCCCGGTTGACGCTGGGGGCCGGGTCGTGCAGCATTTGCTCTAATACGTGCAGGGTCTTCTCGTCCTGCACTGCCCCGGCGCCGAGCGCCCCAAGCTGGCGCACTTCGGCGTGTTCAGATTTCAATAATTGCTGGAAGAGGGAATGCACGATTGGGTCGGCAGAGCTAGCCAGGGCAGCCAAGGCCCGGCCGCGCACCGCTAATGGTAAGCGTTGGTTGTTGATCACTCCCGCCAGGGAGCGCATCACGTTGGCTCGCCAGGTAGCTTTCTTGGGGGCGCTGCGCGTCCAGCGTCCGGTGGAGAGCAGCGCTTTTTGGAGTACGTCATCACGTTGCTTACCCAGCAGGGAATTGACCATGGCACTGACGTCGACCTTGGTGGCCAGGTATTCCAGGGCAAGGCTTTTGCCGGTCCAGTCCGGCTGCTTGAGCAGTTCCAAGCCGCCGCCGAGTTTGGCGATGCCACAGGCCGCCAGGTAACCCAGCACGACCGGGTTGCCAAAGCTGACCTTCGAGTTAGCGCGGTCGACCAGGATGTTGTTCTTGACCATTTCTGGCAACATGCGCTTGACGGCGCGCGAGGAAACGGCTTTCTCGCCTTCCTCCATGATGTCGACTTCGGAGGGGGCGTCGGGGTCTTCGAATTGAGAGACGAACTCACCGGCCTGGTTGCGGGGCAACACGGCTTCCTGGGTGAGCACGATCTGGGCAGCGAGGCGTTCCATGGCCGGGCGGGCGTTGTCGACGTCCACGGTCATGCGGTGAATGTAGGCGTCGATGGCGTCGGCCGGGGTGGGGCCAAGCGCGTCACCGGCGTAGGCCGCCCACACCTTCAGGGTCAGGTCGAGCGGGGAGACCATCGTGGTCTCGTGGAACAACCAGCCATTGATGATCCAGCTTTCGATCTTGGGCGGCAGTTGTTTTGCCCAACCCTCGCGGGCGACGTGTTCTTCCCACAGACCTTTCCATTTTTCAATGAATGTACGCGCTTTGGTGCGGTCCCAACTTGCCATTGCAATTGGAAACAGGCCGAGCAGTTGGATACCGGGCAGGTTGCTTTCGGAGGCGGCAATTATCATCCGGTTGCCAGGGTAGGCTTGCTGCAAGGCTTTGAGGTAAGCAACGACCTGGTTTTGCGCATCCGGTGCAAGTTCGTCCAGACCATCGACGATCAGGAAGGCCATTTCTTGGGAGAAGATGGTTTCCAGGAATTTGGGCAGTTGGGCTTCCACTAGGGTGGAAACTCTTTCGTAGAGCGCGGTGTAGAGCGTATTGGTCAAGTTCTCAGGATCGCCGGGCAGAGCGAGGTCGGCGGCGTGCACCAGCACGGGAATGTACTCCACCAGGTTGCCCATCTCGGGATTGCGGCGGGCAAGCTGGGCGGCAAGGTAATTCAAAGCGAAGGATTTCCCGCTGCCGGGAATGCCGAAGATCGCCAGGTTAGCGCCATCCGCCAACGCCTCTGGTAGGGTCATCGTGGGGGCGTTGTAGACCGCGGCCAGTTCAGGCCAGTCAGGGATGTAGGGAATGGTCAGGCTGTAGACGTCATCGGGGGGCAGGTTCTGTTCGGGAACAACGTACGGTGGGGGGGCTTGCAGACGGGGTGGGAAGGCGATCTCATCCAACGAGAAGAGCGAGGAAACGATGGGGGATTCGAGCGCCATACGAGTGATGTCCTGGCGGTAGCGCTGCTCGATGCCAACCGAGATGCCGGCACGTAAATTCTGGACGCGTTGTTTGAAAATTTCGCGCAGGTCGTTAAAAAGCGGCCGGAAACGGGTGGCGAGGTAAGTGATCATGCCACCGGCTATAAATCCGATCCAGAATGAGATTGTATCGATGCGCAGATTCATAAATTACCCTGCGTATATGATGCGACTACATGTGTCGCAACGAGCAATAGTGTTAGGCGAACGCGCCGCCTGAACCAGTCTTTCCGGCAAGGTTGCGCCGCAAGCCGAGCAGATCTTATTGCTCACCTTGGCAACCGCGATCCCAGCGCGAGTTTTGCGCAGTTTGGCGTATAGTTCCAGGTCTTCGGCCGGGACATCGGTGATGGCGGCCTGCCGTTCACCTTCCAACCGGTTGACGTCTTTCTCGAGGCCTGCTTTTTCCTGGGTCAGTTCCAGGTTCTCTTTGGCGACGTTCTGCTCGACTGTTTCGAGTTGTGCCTTGGCATCCTGGTAAAGGGCGTCAGCCTCTTCGAAAATGAGCATTTGCTCTAGTTGGCGGTCTTCGAGCGTAGCCAGGAAGCGTTTCAGGGATTGGCTTTCTTGCTGCAAGTCCTCCAGTTCTTTGGGGTTCTTGACATTGCCGCTGTAGAGCACGGCCTGGTTTTGCTCGATCTTGATCTGCTGAGCCTGGACTTCTTCCTCCGCCCGGCGCAACTCACGCTCGTCGCTGTGGCGGGCTGCCTGGATCTCGACGAAGTAGTCTTGAGCCGCCTGGAGTTCAGCATTATCGCTCAAGATCGCCTCAATTTCGGCGATGCGTTGGCGGGCTTTGTCCAACTGGCTGTCTACCTGTTGCAGGCGGAAAAGTTTGAACGGCTGACTCATACTTTGATTATAGAGGCGGTTGCGCCTAAATGCAAGCAAGAGAGCTAAGAAATGAGTAAGGGGTGCGGTTGGATGGGGTTTTCTCTGCTAAAATAATCTTATGCAAACAAATCGACAGAACTTATTTTTATGGGCAATTATCCTGCTCATATTGCTGCTCACCAGCCTGCCGGTGGTATATGCATATTGGGTAGGAAACGCAGATTATGAGTTCGCTGGTTTCTTGCTCAACCCGGTTGATGCCAATACTTATTTGGCAAAAATGCGCCAGGGTTATGAGGGCAATTGGTTGGGGCGGCTGCCTTATACTGCCGAGCCAGGGACAGGGGCATTCATGTTCACCTATTACCTGACGCTTGGACACCTGGCGCGTCTTTTTCATCTCGGCCTCCCGCTGACATTCCATCTTGCCCGCCTGGTAGGAACGGTGGCGATGCTGCTGGCGCTGTACCGCTTTTGTGGAGTGGTGTTTGCCGGAGAACAGAAACTCAAGTGGACGGCTTTCTTTCTCTCCGCATTGGGGGGCGGACTGGGTTGGCTGGCGCTGCCGTTCGCCGATGGTGTCACTTCGGATTTCTGGGTGGCGGAGGGGTATCCTTTCTTATCGGCGTACGTCAACCCGCATTTTCCACTGGGGTTGGCGTTGATCTTGTGGTTGGTTACACCGCAGCAGGATAATGCAATTACAGTCCGGCGAGCTGTGCTGCTGTTCCTTGCTGCATTGGTTTTGGGAATTATTGTGCCCTTCGGAATACCGTTAGCTTTACTGGCCTGGGGCGGAGTGCTGGTCTGGAAATTTGTTTCTAAGGTGGACTGGAAGCCATTGTTCATGCGTATTTTATGGATCGGGCTAGGAGGTGCTCCTCCCCTGCTGTATTACGTTTACATTACCAATACCCATCCAGTGTTGCAAGGCTGGAATGCCCAGAACCTGACCACTTCGCCGCCGTGGTGGGACGTACTGCTTTCCTTCTCCCCGGCGCTGCTGCTGGCGATTCCCGGCGGATGGTATCTGTGGAAGCGCGGTAGTTGGGAGCAGCGCATCCTGGTTTCGTGGGGCGTGCTATGTTTGCTGTTGTTGTATTTCCCGTTCAGCTTGCAGCGCCGTTTCATCACCGGTTTTTACATCCCGGTTACCTGTTTGGCGGTTTGGGGAGTGAAACAATTGGCCGGGGAGCGCGAACGCGTCCAGCGTATCTTGGTGACGGTTTGGGCCGTGCTGGCGATTCCCACCAATTTGATCCTGATCGCCACGGGCGTCTTTGCTGCGCAGACCCACGATCTGAATGTGTACCTGACAACCGGTGAAGCCGATGCACTGGCCTGGCTGGGCGAACATGCCACGGCGGAAGACCGCATTCTGGCCGGGCCGGAGATTGGAGCCTATATCCCGGCGCGCACCGATGGGCGTGTACTCTATGGGCATCCCTTCGAGACGGTGGACGCCGAAGCGCAGGAAGCGCTGGTCACCGGATTCTATGCGGATGGGAAAACCAGTGCCCAATTGGCCGCGTTCTTGCAGGCTCAAGGCATCGATTATGTATTCTATGGTCCACGCGAACGCGCCTTGGGCGAGTTGGCTGTGCCGGAAGGCTGGCATCCGGCATTTGAAACGCAAGACGTTATCGTCTACGCTCCGGCCGAATAAGAAGGAAATCCAGTGAACACCGTATCCACGCCCGCCCGCGTTCCCCAAATCTTGAAATTATGGCCCTTGCTGCTGCCTTTGTTGCTCTTTTTGCCGGGCGTGGCAGGTTTTCCGTACCCCGGCTCGGGTGGGCCTTATTCCGATCTGGCCGTTTCCCATTATCCCAACGCGATTTTCCTCAAGAGAACGATCCTAGCAGATCACCAGATTCCACTGTGGTCGCCGACCATCCTGAGCGGTTACCCGTTTGCCGCCAACCCGCTGGCGGGATTGTGGTATCCCTTCGGCTGGCCGGCGCTGATCTTCCCGCTGCCGCTGGGGTTCAATCTGGTGGTGATGCTGCACTTGCTGTGGGGTGGGGTGGGCATGTACCGCTTATTACGCGGGCGCGGCCTGGAACATGGCGCCGCGTTGCTGGGTGGGTTGGCTTTCGAGGCTTTGCCCAAGCTGTTTGCGCATTACGGAGCCGGACACCTAACACTGCTGTACGCCGTGCCGTGGACGCCGTGGCTGTTACTGGCACAAAGCGAATATACGGCGGGGCGCTGGAAAGGACTGCGCCAGCCGGGTGTGGTGCTGGCGGTGATTTTTCTGGCGGATGTGCGCTGGGCGGCATA
>JBNKDB010000046.1:0-3194 GCA_050288045.1 Anaerolineales bacterium
AAGCCTGGAAGGTGAGACCCCCTTGCTGTATGCAGCTACCCCGGACAATTGGGAAGCGATGGCTGACCTGGCATTGAAACACAATGTTCCGTTGGCGATTACTGCCGATACATTGGATGATCTGGTTGGTTTGAGCGAGAAAGTTCAAGAGAAGGGTGTCAAGGACATTGTCCTCGATCCCGGTGGACGCAGCTTGCGTGATGGCCTGGAACAAAATACGATCCTACGCCGTCTGGCGATCAGGAAGAATTTCCGCCCGGTCGGGTTCCCGATCATTGCCTTCCCTGGAGATGCCGGGAGCTATGCGAAGGAATCCACACAAGCTGCACAGGCAATTGCCAAGTACGCCGGTTTCGTGGTGCTGGATACTTTTACGCCCGAACTGGTCTATGCTTTGTTGGTGCTGCGTGAGAACATCTACACCGACCCGCAGAAACCGATCCAGGTGCAGCCAGACGTGTATGCAATCAACGATCCTTCACCGGAAGACCCGGTGTTGGTAACGACCAACTTCAGCATCACATACTTCAGTGTTGCTAATGAAGTCGAAGGCACAGGTATGCCAGCCTGGTTGTTGGTCTGTGACGCAGAAGGCATGAGCGTGCTGACTGCCTGGGCGGCTGGGAAGTTCGATGCCGAACGAATCGCCAAGGATGTCAAGCGTTTCAACCTGCCTGATAAGGTCAGCAATAAACGTATCGTGCTGCCAGGCCGTGTTGCCGTGCTTTCCGGCGAGTTGGAGGAAGAACTCCCGGATTGGGAAGTGCGCGTTGGCCCGCGTGAAGCCATTGACCTACCGGCATTCATGAAACAAGCGCTTTAGCGGTTCTCGCTGCTGCGCCTGAAAAGGCATTATGGCTGAACATAAAGTAACCTTCGACACCAGCCCCGAACCTGTGTACGTCTCGACCGGTACATTGTTGGTCGAGGCGGCACAAAAGGCTGGTGTCGAAGTCATGCAACCATGCGGTGGACAGGGCCGCTGTGGCCGGTGCGCCGTGCAAATTACGGATGGCGTTGCCCGACGGCGCAGTTCGTTGCGCTTGTCTGAAGAGGATATCGCCGAAGGTTACGCCCTGGCGTGCCAGACAGTGATCGAAGGGGACGTATCCGTTGTCGTCCCACCACAGGAGAGAATCCAGCGGCGATTGACGACCGACCGTACTGCGGCGGAAGTTAAGGTACCGGAGGGATACATTCCCGAGCAAGCCCAAACCATTAAGCGCTATAACCTGACCATCGAGCCGCCGTCAATGGAAGACCAGACCGATGATTGGAGCCGTTTGCAGCGCGCTTTGCGCCAGGAAACTGAACTAGAAGGCATTAAAGCCCCATTGGGCTTGTTGCGTAAGATAGGTTCCGTACTGCGAGAAAGCGAGTGGCAGGTGACGGCCGTGCTGGAAACACATATCTGGGATTGCCCGGAATGTGAGGCGCGCCTGATCGACTTGCTTCCAGGCCATGCCGGGGAAGAGGAAGCTTTGTGGGGGGCAGCGGTGGATATTGGCACAACCACGGTGTCATTGTGGCTGGTCAATCTGCTAACCGGAGAGGTGGCAGCCCAGGTTGCAGAGTACAACGGACAGATCGCGCGTGGCGAGGATGTGATCTCGCGCATTGTGTATGCTGGTAAGGGGGCTGGTAACCAGGAAATGAGCCAGCTTGTGATTGGCACGATTGACGAATTGCTCGAACGTGCTTGCAAACGTGCTCAGGCCGATCAAAATAAGATCGTCAAGATGACGATTGCGGGTAACTCAACCATGATCCACTTGCTGCTGGATATTCCGGCGACCAGTATTCGACTTGACCCATTTGTGACCGGTATCAATCTGATCCCATCGTTGACAGCGCGTGAGGTTGGCATCAAAATCCACCCCGAAGCCAGTATCGACTGCTTGCCCGGCGTAGCGAGCTACGTAGGAGCAGATATTACTGCTGGTGTACTTTCATCTGGGATGGATGACACCGAAAAGACCACACTGTTCATGGACGTGGGTACCAATGGCGAGATCGTGCTAGGTTCCAGCGAATGGCTGGTGACCTGTGCGGCGTCTGCCGGACCGGCTTTTGAAGGCGCGGGTGTGAAAGATGGCATGCGCGCCACCAAAGGGGCGATTGAAGAGGTCTGGGTGAATGCCGAGGATTACGAGCCGTCCTATCGCGTGATTGGCAATGTGAAACCACGGGGATTGTGTGGCAGCGCGCTGATCAGTTTGATCGCCGAAATGTTCCTGACCGGCGTGTTGGATAAGGCTGGGAACGTGCAGGTAGAATTGGATACGGCACGCACGCGCCAGGGCGAACATGGTGGTGAGTACGTGATCGCCTGGGCGGGTGAGACCGCACATGGTGAGGACATCGTGATCACACATGTCGATATCGATAACCTGCTGCGCGCCAAAGCAGCGATCTATGCCGGATATACAATCCTGGCTGATAGCGTGGGGGTGCCATTGGAAATGGTCGAACAGGTGTTAATTGGTGGTTCGTTTGGCAAATACATCAACGTGGAGAAGGCCGTACAGATCGGCTTGCTGCCGGATATGCCCTGGGAGAATTTCCACTTCCTGGGCAATACTTCTGTGCAAGGTTCATATCTGGCTTTGATCGATTACAAGCGCCGCGAACGCATCCGTGATATTGCTTCGCGAATGACCTATATTGAACTGTCGGCGGACAATTCATTTTACGATGCATTTATGTCCGCTTTGTTTTTGCCACACACGGACATGAGCCGTTTCCCAACCGTAGCAAAAATGATGGAATCCGTAAGATAATTTGAAAAATGTGCACGAGTAAGCAAATACAAGGAGTAAACCCATGTACATAATTGGCGAGAACATTCATATTGTTTCCCAGAAAGTGAAGAATGCATTGGCAGAGCGCGATGCTGAATTCTTCCAGGAAATGGCGGTGAAACAGGTTGAGGGCGGCGCGTCTGCCGTAGATATCAACCTGGGGCCGCGCAAGAAAGATTATGCTGAAGTGATTCCCTGGGTGACCAAGGCAGTCGAGGCAGTCGTCGATTTGCCGTTGGTGTTCGACAGCACCAACGTGGATGCCATCGAAGCCGGACTGAAAACGGTTACCAAAGCGCAGCCGATCATCAACTCCACATCTGCTGAGGCGGAACGCCTGGAGAAAGTGCCGCTGTTGGCCAAGAAATACAACACCAAACTGATCGCTCTGAC
>JBNKDB010000047.1:0-4000 GCA_050288045.1 Anaerolineales bacterium
GACAAGTGTGTTTTCGGGGCTGCCCCAATGGATGTTCGTCGATGAGCAATCCCAGTATCAAGCCTATGCAAAGAATGTGCTGATCATGGTTTTTACATTCCAACTGGTCCTAACCGGCGTTGTCTTGCCCTGGACGGAGGAATTGTATTTTCGGGGTTACCTCCAGCCACGCATCACACGCTATGGCAAATGGACACCGCTCATCGGTGGATTGCTCTTCGGGCTGTATCATAGCTGGCAGTTGTTTGGCTTTTTCAGCGTTTTTCTGCTCGGTGTCGTGCTGGGCTACGTGGTCTGGAAGACACGCGACATTCGCTTGAGCATCAGTTTGCACGTTGCGGCCAATGCCTTCGCTCGCCTGGCGTTTTTGTTGGCTGCAATCTCCATGTAAGGTGTTGATCCCTTGCCGGGGAGGGATACGTTTACAATCATGACCGAATAAATCCGATAAGTAAACCCGTTATATAGGTGATTTCCCAAAGCAAAAATAGTAATGGAGGAGTACGCATGAAAGCAATTGTATCGACAGCATTCGGCCCACCGGATGTCCTGCAAATCCGGGAAGTGGAAAAACCCACTCCCAAAGTAAATGAAATCCTGGTAAGGGTACTGGCTACATCTGTAAATTACGGCGACCTGGCCGCCCGCAATTTTAAAAATATCCCGGCGCGTGAGTTCAATATGCCTTTTCTGTTGTGGCTGCCGGCCCGCCTGGCTTTCGGTCTCAACAAACCCAATGTTGAAATCCTAGGAAGTGAATTTGCCGGGGAAGTGGAAGCTGTGGGCAAAGATGTGGGGCAATTCAAGCCAGGTGACTCGGTTTTTGGTTACCTCGGACAGAGCATGGGGGCATATGCCGAATACCTGTGTATGCCCGAAAGTGCCTCGGTGGTGAGCAAACCGGCCAACCTGGGATACGCGGAAGCCGCGGTTGTGCCCTATGGGGCGCTCATGGCTTTGCCTTTGCTTCAAAAGATGAATATTCAGCCTGGGCAGAAGGTCTTGGTGAATGGTGCCAGCGGCAGCATCGGCGCCGCGGCAGTACAGATCGCCAAGCATTATGGCGCAGAAGTTACCGGGGTGTGTGGCACAGCACGCCTGGCATTCGTGAAGGCTTTGGGGGCGGATAAGGTCATCGATTACACGCAAGAGGATTTCACCCAGAACGGGGAGACCTATGATCTGATTTTCGACGTGCTGGGCAAGAGTTCGTTTGCTAATAGCAAGAAGTCACTTACAACCAATGGGCGTTGTCTGTATGCCAGCTTCAAACTGCGGCATTTGTTGGATATGTTGTGGACTTCCGTGTTCGGCAGCCAGAAAGTGATCTGCGCGCTGGCATCGGACAGCCAGGAGAGCCTGGCGGCTATCAAAGAACTGATCGAAGCCGGAAAGATCAAAGCGGTGGTCGATCAATGTTTCCCGATGGAACAGGCCGCCGAAGCACACCGCTACGTTGAAAGTGGACAGAAAAAGGGGTATGTCGCCATTACGATGGTGCCATAACCATACAATTTGATAAAGAGCTATGGCACAAGAGGAAAAATAATGGATACAAATCGGAAGACGGCCATTACCGTAGGCGTTTTATTTATCATGGGGACGGTTTCGGGCGTGCTCAGCGTGATCTTTGCCGGGGGGATGTTGGCTGCTCCGGATTATCTGGCGCAAATTGCTGCTAACTCCACCCAGTTCATGATCGGCGCGCTGTGCGTGTTGGTGATGGGGTTTTCATTGGCGATGATCCCGGTAGTGGCCTACCCTGTGTTGAGAAAATATAATCAGCCTCTGGCGCTGGGATACGTGGTGTTCCGAGGCGCGCTGGAGACCTTCACTTATTTTATGACGGTGATCAGTTGGCTATTGCTGGTCGTACTTAGCCAGCAGTTCGTAAAAACCGGTGCGCCGGATGTCTCCTATTTCCAGGCCCTGGGGACGTTGTTGCTCGAAAGCGGCGACCAGATCAACCATGTCTTGAAGATCGTCTTTCCCCTGGGTGCGCTGATGTTCAACTATGTGCTGTACCAATCCAAACTGGTGCCGCGCTGGCTGTCGGTGTGGGGCATGATCGGCGTCGCGCTGCATCTCGCTGAAGGACTGTTGACTCTGTTCGGTCTGGTACCGGCTGACGTAGAAACGATTGTGGCAATGCCGATTGCCTTGCAGGAAATGGTTTTCGCGGTCTGGTTGATTGTGAAAGGCTTCAACCCGGCTGTGGTGCAGGATGAATGAACGGTATTCAAAAGGAAGGAGCGCAAAGATGAAAGCTGTTGTCTACGAAAAATACGGCCCACCGGAAGTGCTGCAACTCAAAGAAGTTGCCAAGCCAACGCCCAAGGAGAATGAAATCCTGGTAAAGACCTACGCTACCACTGTAACCGCCGGAGATTGGCGCATGCGCAAGGCCAAGCCATTCCTGGCGCGTATTTACAACGGCCTGCTGCGGCCCAAAAAGGTACAGATTTTGGGGTTCGAGGTAGCCGGGGAAGTCGAGGCTGTGGGCGAAGCGGTGACGCGTTTCAAGCCAGGCGATCAGGTGTTTGGATACAACGGCTTCCTGTTTGGCGGCTACGCGGAATACATTTGCCTGCCCGCCGATGGTATGGTGGCGCTCAAACCAGAGGGCGTGCCCTACGAACAGGCCGCTGCTTTCTCGATTGGGGGCGTTGCGGGCCTGAATGTGCTGCGCCAGGCGGGCGTAAAGCAAGGCCAGCAGGTGCTGATCTATGGCGCGTCTGGGAGCGTGGGCACTTACGCCGTGCAGGTTGCACGCCATTTTGGGGCGCACGTCACGGGTGTGTGCAGTGGGCGTAATTTGGAGATGGTGAAGGCCTTGGGCGCCGAACAGGTTATCGACTACACCCAGGAAGATGTCTTCGCCCGCCCGGAGCGCTACGATTTGATCTTCGATGCAGTTGGCAAAACGATGACCGGCATCCCACCTGCCAGGTTCAAGCCGCTGCTCAAGCCCGGCGGGACGTTCGTGAGTATCGATACGGATCGCAAGAACCAGCTTGAAGATATGCAATTGCTGGCCGAACTGGCTGCATCCGGTGAGATCAAAACTGTTATCGACCGGCGTTACGGCCTGGAAGAAGTTGCCGAAGCACACCGCTACGTTGAACGAGGACATAAAAAAGGAAACGTCATCGTAACGGTGGCGGAAAATAATTAATCTAGATCGTGAGGAGTCGAGATGATGAAAGCAATTGTACAGACTGATTATGGTACGCCGGATGTGCTCAAGTTGAAAGAGATGCCGATGCCGGAACTTAAAGAGCACGACTTGTTGGTAAGGGCGTATGCCGTGGGGCTGAACGCCGGGGATTATTTCTCGATGCGCGGCAGCCCGTGGCTGGTACGCACCTCGGTTGGGTTTCCCAAGCCCAAAGACTATATCCTGGGCTGGGATGTAGCCGGGGTGGTCGAGGCAGTTGGCGAGCAGGTCACACGCTTCAAACCCGGTGATGAAATCTTTGCGGTTACGAGCGCGGCCCTGGCCGAGTATGTCGCGGTGAACGAAAACCATGCCGCGCTGAAACCCGTTAACTTTAGCTACGAACAGACTGCGGCTATGCCCTCCGCTGCGCTGACCGCGCTGATCGCCCTGCGCGACCAGGGAAAAATTAAGGCCGGACAGAAAGTGTTGATCAATGGCGCGTCGGGCGGGGTTGGGCACTTCGCCGTGCAGATCGCCAAAGCGTTCGATACGGAAGTGACCGGTGTGTGCAGCACGCGCAATCTGGAGATGGTGCGCTCCTTGGGCGCAGATCACGTCTTCGATTATAAGAAAGAGGATTTTACGCGTAGCGGACAACAGTATGACCTGATCCTCGACAATGTCGCTAGCCGCACCTTTACCGACCTCTTCCGGGTATTGGCTCCCGGCGGGGTCGTGGTACCGAACAGCGGGCATGGCGGCATGGCCTACGTGTTTAAGGCCCTGCTGCGCTCGACCTTTGGCTCCAAAGTGGCTAAGTTGTTCCTCGCCGAACCGAAT
>JBNKDB010000048.1:0-4192 GCA_050288045.1 Anaerolineales bacterium
CCGATCCTGACTGTGATCGTGATCATCAACTACATTGGCACGTATGGCGAATTTATCCTGGCCCGGGTGCTGCTCAAGAGCAATGAGCAATACACCTTGATGGTCGGCTTGCAGGTCTTTGCCGGTGCGCAATTCAACCAGCGTTGGGGTGTCTTCGCGGCCGGAGCTTTGATTGGTGCCCTGCCGATCATGGTCATTTATTTCTCGCTCCAGGATCAGATTATTGGTGGTCTGACCCAAGGTGCGGTGAAAGGGTGATTTCCTGTGCCTTGAGAGGCATCGCTAACTAATGAAAAAATATCATCGCATGCGAGCTGATGCGCTATTTTCATTAATAATGATCGCTATCCTGGCACTCACCGCCTGTGCTCCCGCGCTGGAAACCGCGCCGACCAACTCACCTGAACCACTCACCCCCACTTCTACACCGGCGGCTACCTCGGCCAGTACAGCCGCGCCAACTACGGAACCGCTCCCCGAACCGCCCTTCTACCTCGGTGTTGACCTTTCCTACGTCAACGAAATGGATGACTGCGGAGCCGTTTACCTACAGGCTGGCGAGCCGCGCGATGTTTTCGAGTTGTTTAGCGAATATGGGGCAAATCTGGTTCGGGCGCGGCTGTGGCACGATCCCGATTGGACCGATTACAGCGATTTAGAAGATATCAAACGAACATTCCAGCGCGCAAAAAATGCTGGAATGTTCACTTTGCTTGATTTCCATTACTCGGATGAATGGGCCGATCCCGGCACGCAGAAAATCCCGGATGCCTGGGAAGACCTGGATGATGAGCAACTGGCGCAAGCTGTTTACGACTACACTTACGATTCGCTCATGGCGCTGCATGCTGAAGGATTGATGCCTGCTTTCGTCCAGGTGGGGAACGAGACCAACGGCGGGCTGCTCAAACGCTCACGCGGGCTGGATTGGCCACGCGACGCCAAATTATTCAATGCCGGAATCCAGGCCGTGCGGGATGCAGCCGCAGAAACAAATACCAACCCCCAGATCATCCTGCACGTCGCCCAGCCGGAAAACGCCGGTTGGTGGTTCCGGGAAGCCCAAGCCAACGGCATCACCGATTTTGACGTGATTGGGCTTTCTTTTTATCCGCAATGGAGCGCCTTCTCGATCTCCGATCTGGGACCGCATGTGGCTTATCTGCGGCAGACCTTCCAAAAAGAAGTCATGATCGTTGAAATTGCCTACCCCTGGACGTTGGATGCCGTTGATGAAACCGCCGACAATATTCTCAACCAGGGTGTGCGCGGCTACCCCTTCAGCATCGAAGGCCAGCGCCAATTTATGATCGACGTCACCCAGAACCTGATCTCGAACGGCGGGCTGGGCGTAGTGTATTGGGAACCAGCCTGGATCTCCACGCAATGCACGACGCGCTGGGGGCAAGGTTCGCATTGGGAAAACGCCACCTTCTTCGATTTCCACAACAACAACGAAGTCACTGCTGGAATCGAGTTCTTGAGCTATGCCTATGAATACCCCGAACAGGTTGTGGATGGCGAGATCGAGGCGGCCTACCAGACTCCCGTCCTCCAGGATGCCGCCGGGGATAATTTTGAAGGTGCTGCCCATCTCGACCTGCTTGAGCTATATGCTACCCAAGATGAAACATCGTTCTATCTCGCCCTGACTGTTTCAGGGGAAGTATTGGAAAATCCCTGGGGCCGCTTCCTGATCTATTTGGACACAACCGAGGACGGCACCGGTGCGGAGATTGATGTAGGCAAGCGGCCGATCACAGTCGCCGATCCCTACCAACCTGAGTTCAGGTTGGATATCTTCGCCATGGACCAAAAGGGCACCGTCAGCGGTGCGTATGAATTTTACGCCTGGGATGGCACGGAATGGCAACTGACCACGCTCGCCGGTGGCCGGGCGATCCAGAACGGCAACCCCTCGACGGTTGAAATCCAACTCTCCAAACAGCTATTGGGCAATCCCGAATTCGTGAACATCGCTGTGGTCAGCGTAGGCCGCGGCCGGGTGCACACCGCCGGAGACATCCTCGGCACCGAAATTACCCCCACAAGCTGGGATGAATCTGTTATGCTGGATACTTTCGCCAAAATAACGCTACCAGAATAAAAACATAGGGTCTCACCGAAAGCACCGCGTTTGATAGGGCAAGCGCGGTGCTTTCAATTTGGAAGCGCTCAAGTTTGTGCGCCACAGAGAGCCTGGAATAGGCAGTCACCATCTTTGAAAAGCCATCGAAATTATGTTGCCGTTCTGCTGACAATTGCCTGGAGTCTTTGGAAAAGATAGACGAGATAGATTTACATATACAGGATAGATGATTTTTAGGGGACTTTGGTACAATAACAGCACCATTTATTATGCATGGTCAGACTCATAAGAACTGACCAACACAAGGTTTTGCTGAGAGTCTAGCCCGAAGGGCTAAAGTGTGCGAAGTAAGTCCATAGCTCATAACCCGAAGGTCGGCGGTTCGAGTCCGCCCC
Source organism: Anaerolineales bacterium (assembly GCA_050288045.1). Classification (GTDB taxonomy): domain Bacteria; phylum Chloroflexota; class Anaerolineae; order Anaerolineales; family UBA11579; genus JAFGRA01. The sequence continues at coordinate 2,485 of JBNKDB010000048.1, forward strand.
CCGCTACTAGAAGAATAAGAGGCCTTGCCTCTTTTTTTGTTTAAGGGATTGCGAGACTGAGGTGGAGTTAGCGCGGCGGTAGTGTTGGTACAATCACCCAGATCTGGTCAATTGGACTCTCAAAACGACAGGGAAATACTTTTGTCGGGTTTACGCATTGGAAGCCATCTGGAAAGGTTTTGAAGTCGAATTAAAGCCTATTAATGAAGGTTAAGATGATGAGCAGTGATAGGGTAGCAGAAATAAAGGAACAGATTGCAGATCTCAAGAAACGCTGGCCGGCCCATTCCGTCCCGCCTGCGATGATGGAACGCCTCGACGCGCTGGAGGAAGAATTGGCAAGTGAACTGGAAAAAAGACTTGAAAAGCAAACTTCTCGTGGGTTCCTTTTTGATTAAGGAGGTTGCGTTCTTGGTTGGTGATATTGAGGGCAACGCATGCCCGCCTGGTGGTGGCGGTGTTGGGAGGGCAACAATAAGTACAAAGATAAAATACCAGACTTTAGCAGAAGCACCTGACGAATACATCCTGGCTTATTACGAGCATCAGTATGAGCGTATGGAAAAACTTGAAGGCCAAAGTCTGATTGTAACAAACATTGTGATCACATTAAGTGTGTTGGCCTTTAGCTTTGGATTAGGTAATGCGGATGAAGTAATCGGGGTGCTAGTTGGATTGGCATTGCTCTTTTGCACTATTCTTAGTCTACTGGTTGTAACCAACACTGCTAATGACAAATAATAGCAGGTAGGTTCAATGAATGGAGCCCATCCGGTTGTCGCCGGATGGGCAAATCCCGTAGCGATCTTTAGAATAGTGATCGTGTGAATAAAAATCACATGATTACCAGAGATGCCCCTTCACTGCAAGTGCGGTGAAGAATTCTTGCGTATCGCGCTCAGTTCTGTGCGTCAGTAGGTAAGACGATCTCTTTTGCCATCTTGACGGCAATCGCGGCTGTGAGCTGGCGCATTCTGCAGGCCCGGGACGCACGCGACCGCGGCGGCGCTTTTTGCGAACGGGCGTGGCGCCCTAAGTGACTGAAATCCACATTGATAAAGGTGTACGTATGAACGCACATCCCTTGCCCAGTAGGGCATCACTCGACACCACCGCCGCTGGAGTGAAGCGGCGCGAATTGGTCTTGATCTTGACGGCGGTTGGCCTGGGCCTTTTGATCCTGGTATTGCCCTTGGGGCCGATCCTGGGACGCGTGGCCTTGGCCTTCGGTCTGGGCGGTGCGCTGGTGGTCTATGCCTTCTGGCGCGTCGAGCGCGAGTGGACGATTGAAGGCTGGCTGTATGGCCGCTTGCAATATGCCCGTCGTGAAAAGCGTTTCGTGCGCGGCGGTGAGCGCGCCCAGCAGCTTGAAAAACAAGCTGCTCAAGCGGAGGTGGATATTCCCCCGGGTATGCGCTCGGCTGCCCAGGATAGCGAAGGCGTACTCTTCTGGATCGGGGCGTATACCAACGGCCAACTGCTGGCGCGCGTGGGTAGTGTGGCGCTTTTGGCCCTCTTCCTGGCGTGGAGCGGGTCGGGTGGGGTGGCGCGCGCCCAGGATTGGCTGCGCGCGCTGGTGCGTTAGGGCGCATGATAGAAATGCCGACATTTGTCTATGTGATCTTCTTGGGCGGCCTGGTTGCTGTCCTGGTGGGGCTGATCGTCTACGCGCGCCTGCGGGCAAAGCGTTTGGGTGAAACAGACTCAT
>JBNKDB010000049.1:0-4264 GCA_050288045.1 Anaerolineales bacterium
TGGCTTTCAGCCTTCGGCTATCAGCGATCAGACCGCGTGTATCGTGAACCGTGAGACGAGAATCGTGACTTATATAGGAGCGCGGAGTTGCAATTTGCCATTTGTGATTTGTCATTCCCCCTGCACCCCTGCTCTTTTTGAACCGCGCAGCCTGAAAAAGAATAATAAAATAGACAGAAATGATACAATCTATAGGGGCTGACTGTTTATAGTAGCTGAAAATTAGCTGAAAGCAAACGGCCAGTTCCTGCATCCACTTTCAAAAAATGTGAGGAGAAAAATATGACCGATCCGCGTTTATCCAAACTTGCTGACGTGCTGGTAAATTATTCTGTAAAAGTCCAACCTGGGGATTGGGTGCTGATTACCGGCGACATCGTTGCTGAACCGCTGATCAATGAAGTGCTGGGGTATGTGCTCAAAGCGGGTGGTAACCCGACCACGATGATCGGCAGTGACAATCTGGCCGAAACCAGTTATCTGTATTCGGGCGAAGAGCAATTGAAGTGGGTATCGCCGGTCGAGAAATTGGTTTTTGATGAAGCCGACGTGCTGATCAGCCTACGGGCCTCCGGGAATACGCGGGCGCTCAACGCTGTCGATCCTAAGAAGCAGCAAATCCGCGGGTTGGCGCGCAGCGGCCTGATGGAAACCTATATGCGGCGCTCTGCTGAAGGCTCCTTCCGCTGGACGTTGACCAATTACCCTTGCCTGGCCTATGCCCAGGAAGCCGATATGAGCCTGCGCGATTATGAAGACTTCGTCTACAAGGCGACCTTCACCGACCAGGATGACCCGGTAGCGGAATGGCAGAAAGTCCATAACGAGCAGCAGCGCCTGGTCGATTGGCTGGTGGGCAAGAAATCCGTGACTGTGAAAAGCCCCAACGCCGACCTGTCACTCTCCATTGAGGGCCGCACCTTTATCAATTCGGATGGCACGCACAACATGCCCTCCGGCGAAATCTTCACCGGCCCGGTGGAAGATTCGGTCAATGGCTGGGTCAAGTTCACCTATCCGGCGATCACCAGCGGACGCGAGGTGGAAGGCGTTCACCTTGAATTCAAGGACGGTAAGGTGGTCAACGCCAGCGCCGAGAAGAACGAAGCCTTCTTGCTCAGCCAACTCGACTCCGATGAGGGTGCACGCTACCTGGGCGAATTCGCCATTGGCACCAACTACGGCATCGACCGCTTCACCAAGAGCATCCTGTATGACGAGAAGATCGGCGGCTCCTTCCACATGGCAGTCGGTGCGGGCTATCCCGAAACCGGCAGCGTGAACAAGTCGGCCATCCACTGGGATTTCATTTGCGACGTGCGCGAAGACAGCGAGATCCGCGTCGACGGCGAATTGTTCTATAAAGACGGCAAGTTCCAGGTTTAAGTAACGTGAATATGGACGGCCTCTCGCAGCGTGTGGGAGGCCGTTTTGATTTTTATTGGGTGTTATCTGTATAATACGTATATCATATTCTTTTCCCAAAGGTGGAACGGATGGACGAAAAGCAAATGCTCATCGCACAACTCGACCAGGCCCACGCGACTATGCAGGAGATCCTCGACAAGGTCGATTTGAACCAGGAGCTTTACCCGACCTGGACGATCAAGGAAATCCTGGCGCACATCATCGGCTGGGACGAAGTCAGCGAAATGGCATTGCGTGCCCATGCGGTCGGTGAAGAGGCGGGTACTCCGGCGGCGCGCGGCATCGATCATTACAACGTGCATTCGGTATCCACGCGTGAGGCACTGAATTACGCTCAGATCGTCAAGGAATGGGCCTTATCCCGCGAACAATTCAAACAGTCGATTGTTGAGTTGCCTGATGCGCGTTTGGCCGAGCCGATGCTGTTCCCGTGGGGACAAACCGGTACCGCTGCCCAGATTGTGGGCATTATGGTACATCACGAGATCGAGCACGCCGAAGAAATCGCTAACTTGCTTGCGGACGCGGAAGCGTAAGATTTTAGGGGATCAATTCAAGGGGGCACCGGAAACCAGGTGGAAATGCAGTTGCGGCACATCCTGGTATTTGCCCCCGTTGGCGATCAGGCGGTATCCGGCGCTTTCCAGTTCCATTTCCTGTACCAGGCTTTGCACCGTTTGGAATAAATCTATTAGAAATGCATCGTCCGTGTTGTCCAGTTCGGTCATGCTTTTGACGGCCTTTTTGGGCACCAGCAAAATATGCACCGGGTAAGCCGGACTGGGATGGGGAAAAGCAACCAGGGTATCGGTTTCGCGTAAACGTTTTGTGGGAATGACAAAGCTCATGTGCGCGAAGATCCAGCCGACCAGCCACCCTGCCGGACGCGAGCGCGCCAGGCGCAAAAGCCAGTTCATTTGTGATGATTGTAGAAGTTCAATACGTATTCGTGTTGCTCGCGTGTTTCTACAGCCCCATTGACGTATTCACGGACCCAGGCGACCGAATCTTCTGGTGGGCAATCCAGCGCCATCTGGGCCAGTAGGGCAGCGAACATGCCCGTTCGCCCGATCCCGGCGTAGCAATGGATCGCCAGGTTGTGCCCCGCCATCACGCGGGCCAGGGCTTCATCCAATGCCTTCTGCAAACCGGCTTTGGCTTCTTCCGGCGGAATGTCGTGGTCGTTGATTGGGAACTGGATCACTTCCATCCCGGCGCCATTGTACAGGCTGCGCAGATTGTGGGAGGAATGCTGCATGGCCTCTTCGTCATCGACCAGCATCAGTACGGTGTCGATGCCTCTTTCGCGGAATTGTGCGAAAGTGCTTTTATCCAGATCGAAAATGGAATATGGCATGGGGCTGCGATAAATTTTTCCAGGGAGGCCATAAGGCAATTCGGTGACGGGCATGGGTTGCTCACTTTTAGTGTGTTCGTGGGTTCTAGGGAACGGACTGTTTATGCTTGAACTGTTTCCAAAGTATATAAACGGTCGGTTCTGCGGGTAAATGCACTCGAGAATATCTTTCCAGCTAACCTATTGCGCACATTTACATATTTCTATAATAATACAATAAAAAGTGGTTTCTTTCACTGACAGTTTGGTACTAAATACCAATCCTAATCTTGGCCTAATTTTTGTAGAAATTCCCTGAAGTAAGCACGATGTGGTGTTAAAAACAAGAACCACACGGCAAGACAGCCGGTGGTTCTTTGTTTGAAAACGATTGGTGCCTAGTGGTGTTCGAGAATGGGGTGTGGGCGGTATGGCTCTTCGAGGGCGGCCAGGTCTTCAGCATCCAGGGTGATCTCCAGGGCGGCCACAGCTTCTTCCAGGTGGCTCATCTTGGTAGCACCAACGATGGGGGCGGTCACGCCGGGTTTGTGCAGCACCCAGGCCAGGGCAAGCTGCGCCGGGCTGATGCCTTTGCGCTCGGCCAGTTCAACCACACGCTCGACCACGTCGAAGTCGTTGTCCTGGAAATAGCGATAACTCAATAATTGGTCGCTGCCGTAGCGCGCCGATTGGGGTTCTTCGCCACGCTTGTACTTGCCAGACAGAAAACCGCGCGCCAGCGGACTCCAGGGAATCAGGCCGACGCCCTGGTCGATGCACAGCGGATTCATCTCACGCTCCTGCTCGCGGTAGACCAAGTTGTACTGGTTCTGCATGGAGACGAAACGCGTCCAGCCGTGCAGGTCGGCCAGGTACAGCGCCTGGGCGAACTGCCAGGCGTACATGCTGGATGCGCCGATGTAGCATACCTTGCCGGACTTGACCACATCGTGCAGCGCTTCCAGGGTCTCTTCTATGGGTGTGTCGTAATCCCAGCGGTGGATCTGATATAGGTCGATGTAATCCGTGCCCAGGCGGCGCAGTGAATCGTCTACAGCGCGCATGATGTGTTTGCGGGATAATCCACCTTGATTGGGCTTGTCGTTGTAGGGGAAATAGACCTTGGTGGCGATGACGACCTCTTCGCGCTTGGCGAAGTCTTTCAACGCCCGCCCGGTAACCTCTTCGCTGATCCCGCTCGAGTAGGCGTTGGCGGTATCGAAAAAGTTGATGCCCATTTCCAGGGCGCGTTTGACGAAGGGGCGGCTGTGTTCTTCGTCCAGCACCCAAGCATTCCATTCTGGTGAGCCGTAGCTCATCATCCCCAGGCAGATGCGTGAAACTTTCAAACCGGTCTTGCCGAGATTGACATATTCCATGAAAGTACCTCCATTGAAGCGGATCAAAAAAGCTCGAATATTCAGTTCGATTCTAACACCAGGGTAGCTTGCTTATGGTGGATTATATTGCGGATTGCTGTTTTGCCGCCTGGCAACTGAA
>JBNKDB010000050.1:0-1917 GCA_050288045.1 Anaerolineales bacterium
GGCGATCTTCTGATCTTTATTTTCAGGCAACACTTCTGCAAAAACGTGGTCGATTCCCAATTCGGCCGCAACAGATTCCGCCACAGGCTGACTATCGCCTGTCAGCATAGCAACTTCCACACCCAGGTCATGCAACCGATCTACTGCCTGCTTGCTTTCTGGACGAATGACATCGGCCACGGCAAAAGCCGCTAAAATACGCTCGGCATTGGTCAGGTAAATCACACTTTGCGCTTTTTCCCCCGCCGCCTGGCTAAACGTTTCGAATTCATTATCTAGTTCGAGCATCTCTAAAAGGCGCGGACCACCCATATAAACCTTTTCCCCTTCATATCTGGCCTGTACGCCGCGCCCCTTAATAGCGGAGAAATCTTCCACCTCGGGTATGGAAAGCTCCTGCTCCTGGGCTGCCTGCCGAATGGCTTTTGCAATCAGGTGTTCCGAATCACCCTCGATGGCCGCAGCCAATGCCAGTGCTTTATCTTCCGACCAATCATCCGCCGTCTGCATGCTTACCACGCCAAATTCGCCTTTGGTCAATGTGCCCGTTTTATCGAAGACGATCACGTCGATCTCGCGGGCCGCTTCCAACGCCAGACGGTCGCGCACCAGAATACCATTACTGGCACCCAACGCGGTAGTGATTGCCACGACCAGAGGAACGGCCAGCCCCAAGGCATGCGGGCAGGCAATCACCAATACCGTAACAACCCGTTTGATGATCTGGGCATTAAATCCAACCGCAATACCCCAACCGACTGCGGTCAAGGCCGCTACGGACAATGCTATATAGAACAACCAACCGGCAGCTTTGTCGGCCAGCACCTGCGTCTCCGATTTGGACTGCTGCGCCTGTTCGACCAGGCGCATGATCCCCGCCAGCGCTGTATCGTCACCAGTCGCAGTGACGCGCACCCGCAAACTGCCATCTCCATTGATTGTTCCACCGATCACTTCGTCGCCAGGAGATTTTTTAACCGGCCGGGACTCGCCGGTGATCATCGCCTCATTCAAGCTGGATTCACCCTCTACAACCTCGCCATCGGCCGGAACGCTATCGCCGGGACGGATTAGAAGCAAATCACCATTCTGAAGCGCAGCAACCGGCACAGTCTCAGTTGTGCCATCTGCTTTGATCCGTTCGGCCTCATCGGGCATCAATTCCACCAGTTTGTCCAACGCGCCCGAAGCCTGGCGCACCGAGCGCATCTCCAACCAGTGCCCCAGTAACATGATGTCAATCAAGGTAACCAACTCCCAGAAGAAGCCCTCGCCCAGATTGGTCAACTGTGCGATCACACTGTAAACCAATGAAACTGAAATCGCCAGAGATATCAACATCATCATCCCAGGTTTTCGATTGCGAAGCTCCGGGACGGCCATCTTCAAAAATGGCACCCCGCCATATGCAAAAACGATCAACGAAAATCCGAAGGATATCCATTCACTGCCGGGGAAAGCGGGCATACTGAAGCCCAACCAGTTTTGCAACGCGGTACTGTAAAGCAGCACCGGAACACTCAGCAGCAGACTCCACCAGAAGCGTGTGCGGAACATTTGCTCGTGTCCGGTGTGATCGGCAGTGTGTCCACCTTGCTTGTGGTCAGCGTGAGCGGTGGTGCGTCCTTTTTGCTGGTGGTCAGTATGGGCCGTGTGCTCCTTGGTCTCGTCCGCCATTTGTTCGTGGTCTTGATGATGCATATGTTCGTCCATTGGTTCCTTCTCTTATTTGCATGTACTCGCTGTCCGATATCTACCTGTGCTTAACTGGTGGGTATCCAACAAAATAGTAAATTTTATAAAATTTGCCTGTCTCGGTTTGGATGTACGTTACATTGTTTGATTTCCAGGCATCCCCACACACCGCAACTATTTACAAAAGCATAGTCTGGTGTTCCCTACAATCATTATAAGACA
>JBNKDB010000051.1:0-6557 GCA_050288045.1 Anaerolineales bacterium
TGGAAATTTTATCAAAATAACCAATGATGGAGAAAAAATGGATAACTTAGAAAAAGATAAAAAAATCGTTTGGCGCAGAATAGGGATCGTGGCAGTGCTATTGGTATTAATCATAGGCCCTAACTTTGGGCCGCTGCCCAATTTGCTTGGTCAGAGCTTCTCGATTAATAACGCAGTGCTGCTACTACTGGCCTCATTCATACTTGGCTTTTCCATTATCATCGCTCTGATCCTGAAGATGAGTGGTATGACATTGAAAGAACTGCTGAACTTTGTGGGTTTGGGCGCTCCTTCCCGCCCCTGGGCAAACGTTGTAGGCGCTTTACTGGGGCTTGTTTGGGGGATGCTGTTCCTAAGCAGTATTTTTCAGTTCGATCCGAATGCAAATATTGCAGAGATCAGCGGGTTACGCATTCTCGCAGCAGTGATAGCAGCTACAGGTGCACTGCTGGAAGACGTGATAACGCGTGGGTATGTGATGAACAAATTGCGGGATATTGATGTGCCTGGATGGATGCAGGTAGTGATCGGGGCCGTATTGTTTGCCCTCTACCACACTGTCTGGGGATTCAATATCTATTCGTTCATTTTCAGCATCGTATATGGCTTAATGCTGGGCGGGCTGTATCTTTGGGGCAAACGTAGTCTCACAGCTGTGATCCTGGGGCATAGTCTGGCCGTGTTGATCAGCGAACCCTTTTCGACAATGATGATCTTCCTATCAGCCAGTTTCTAAATCGTATAAATGGAGGGATTGTGAAAGAAATCGATCCCTCCATTTCTTTTCACCGATTCATTCTATAATATCAATATGGTCAAAGATCAGACAGAAAAAACTCGCGATGTTTGGGAGCAATGGGATTGGATATGGTACAGCACGGCAGGGATATTCTGGCTGCTGAATATTATATTTGGCCTTAGAAACCCAATCGAGCATGGCAGCAAGCTGCTCTTCGTCGTACTTTCTATGCTCATTGTGGTGTGGTATGTTCCTTTTATTGGGTGGCCGGCTGAACATTGGCGAAACAGAAGAATCGTCAGTGTTTTGTATTTTTTCATCGGTTGGATTTTGTTAGGTTGGCTGATCGGCCTGAGTGAGCGTTCTTTGTTTCTTGTGGCGTTGTTTTATCCCATGATCTTCACACGATTCCCGGTACGACTTTCAATACTGGTCGCTTTTTTACAAACCGCATATGTCGCCATCTTGTTTGTGACTCTGAGTGAAATGCAGTATGGAGGAATCGTGATGCTTATCGCTATAGGGGGATTTATGGCATCCACATTGATTGGGGTCTTCATCAGTAAATTGATCGCCCAGAGTATAGAACGGAAGAAGTTGATCGAAGAACTGGCAGAAACCAGGGCGAGTTTGCTCAATGCAGAACGGGAAGCCGGTATCCTTACAGAAAGACAGCGAGTCTCCAGAGAATTCCATGATTCCATTGCCCAACATTTTACATCCGTTATCATGCAGCTCAATGCAGCCCGGCTGGGTGATTCAAAGGAAAGCATTAACCACATTGGCCGGGCCGAACAATCCGCCCGCGATGGGTTGGAAGAAACACGCCGAATTATTCAGGATATGCAGCCGCGGATATTGGAAGAAACGTCTTTGATTGAATCCGTTGAGCATCTGGCGGATGGCTTAACCCGGGATAAGGATATTGAAGTAAATACATTGGTTACGGGAGAGATCACTCCCCTGGACCCTGACAAAGAAAAAGCCTTATTGAGGATCGTCCAGGAGGCGCTGCAGAATATTGGGAAACACGCCAGAGCAAAATCCGTCACGATTACGATATCTTTTATGGCAGATAATCTGACGCTGGACATTGCTGATGATGGGGTTGGGTTTATCTCAGATCGCGTTCATGCAGGATATGGGCTTAACAATATCATGAAAAGAACCCAAGCAATGGAAGGGAACTTTGATCTAGAAAGTGCCCCTGGCCAGGGGACCAAGATCGCGGTTTCCATCCCGATAACGAGGATAGATTTAAATGAGCATACGCATATTGATCGCTGATGATCATCCAATTGTACGGAATGGTCTGCTTGCTTTGTTAGCCACACAACCCGATTTTGAAGTTGTTGGAGAGGCCAGCAATGGAAAGGAAGTGCTTGAATTAGCAAACTCTGCTTCACCGGAGATCATCCTCATGGATTTGCAAATGCCAGAAATGGATGGCTTGAGCGCAACTAAGGAAATACTGGCAATCAATCCGGCAGTCAAAATAATCATACTGACTACTTATGAAACCAATGCGGACATTCTCCCTACTATTGAAGCCGGGGCAATTGGCTATTTATTGAAGGATACAGTGCCTGAATCTTTATTCAACGCCATTCGGGGGGCTGCCCGTGGAGAGATGACACTGGCTCCGAGTGTCGCCCAGAAGCTATCCCGAAGACTTTCTGGGGTATCAAAACAGGATTTAAGTCTTAGAGAGATTGAAGTGCTCGAATTGGCTGCAACAGGAGATACCAATAAAGAGATTGCGGATAAGCTGCATATTACGGAGACAACCGTAAAATCTCATTTTGTACATATTTTTAATAAATTAGGAGTTTCAGATAGAACAGCGGCAGTGACTTTGGCCGTAAAAGAAAAGATCATCCGAATTTAAAAAAACTGTATTGGAAGCTTATTGTTTTTGAGGTTTTATACAGATAGGAGCGGGTGCAGAACTTGTTCTGCACCCGCTCCTACAAAGGACGTTTCGATATTTCCAAAAAGATTGGGAATGCCTTAGGCTTTACTGCTTACTCGCTGCCATTTCTCCCAACACGGCTTCCAATTTGTCGATCTCTGCCAGGGTGTTGTAATGTACGGCACCAATACGCACCATGCCGCCGCTTTCTTCGAATCCGAGGCGCTCGGTCACGGCCAGGGCATAGTAGTTGCCGTGCCAGACGTTGATCCCGGCTTTGCCCAGCGCGGCAGCCGCCTCGGTGGGGTGCCAGCCCTCTAAACGTACGGAGAAGGTTGGCACGCGCCCTTCCACGCGGCGCGGGTCAGCGGGGCCGTACAAAGTCAGGCCGGGGATGGTTTCCAGCATGTCCAGCATTTTCGCCATGTATTCGTATTCATAAGCCTGGATGGCGGCCATGGCCTGTCTCAGGTGCAGGGCGCGGCCTGCATAGTCTTCTCCGTAACGCTCGGCGTAGTGCCCACCGTAGGTGGTGCCCAGCCATTCCAGGTACTCGATGGCACCCAATACCCCGGCGATGCCTTCATGGTTTTGTGTGCCGGTCTCGAACTTGACTGGCGGAGTCTTGGGAGCGGGTCGCACCTGGTAGGCGTTCAAGCGGTCGAGCAGGTCGTACTTGCCGTATAGCAGACCGACGTGCGGGCCGAAGAACTTATAGGCCGAGCATACCAGGAAATCGCAATCCAGCTTCTCCACGTCGATAGGGCCGTGCGGGGCGTACTGCACGGCGTCGATGAAGACCAGCGCGCCCACGGCGTGCGCCATTTCGACGATCTTTTCGACCGGGTTGATCGTGCCCAATGAATTGGAGGCATACCCAACGGCTACGATCTTGGGCTTCTGGGCGATGGCGACTTCCATTTCTTTCATATTTAGCGTGCCGTCTTCGGGGTGGAAATCGACCTGGATCACGCGGCAGCCACGATCCTGGGCAATACGCACCCAAGGGGAGACGTCGGCGTCGTGGTCCAGGTTGGTAACTACCACGGCGTCGCCGGGTTCCAGCCACAGCGCCAGCGAGCGGCTCAGGCTGAAAGTCAGCGTGGTCATGTTGGGACCGAAAACGACCTCCTCCGGGCGGGACGCGCCCAGAAAATCGGCCGCGGCGGCGTGCGCCTGGTGGATGACTTCGTCGGAGGCGGCCCCAATCGGGAACTGGCCACCTTTGTTGCTGTTGGAATTGACCAGATAATCGCTGATGCGATCCAGCGATTGCTGGGCGATCTGGGTCCCGGCCGGGTTATCGAAAAAGATATACGGCTTTTCCAGGGCGGGGAACTTGGTGCGGATGGTTGGGATGTCGAGTGGCATGCATGAACTCCAGAATAAGAAATTATCGTCAGCGGGTGATCTGCACGCGCATGACGTAGCGATCTTCGGCACCGAATTTATACTTGTATTCTTCATCGCCGCGCATGAAATCGAAGGCCGAGCGGCCATTTTCGATACACCATTGGATGATCTTACCGCTGAGCACCAATCCAGGCGAAAGGTTCATGTCGTCCAGGCTGAAGCCTGAGTTGTAAGCCCAGATGCGGTTAGCGTAGTCGAAATCGTATTGGGCGGCGACTTTCTTGTTCCCGGCTTGCAAGAAAACCAGGTGCAGCCAGCCGTGTTCGAGGGCAGTGTGGGCGATGGCGCGCATTTGCGCCTGCATCGGGTCGGTCAGGAAAGTGTGCTTTTCGGCGTCCTGGGTCATCAATGCGAAGAAATCGTCCAGTTCTGTATCCAGTGTGTCCGGGTCTTCGACGGTATACATGCTGACCGGAATGTGATAATGGTCGGCCATGCGGATCACGCGGCTGAGTTTTTTTCGGTCGTTCTTATCGAGTGTAGCCAGGTAATCGTTCCAATCAGTGGGCAAAGCGATGTTGGGGGCGGGTTTGTAGACTTCCTGCTGGTAAGCCCAACCATGCTCTCCAGCCAGTTTTTCCAGGATGGGCAGGGTTTGGGAAGTTTTCAAAACGTTGTAGAAATCGAGCGCTTTCCATTCGGGGGCCGCGTCACTGTCTAAATGAGTGACCAGCGCGCCGAGGAAAGCTTCCTGATCTTCGGGCTTCACGATCACGTCCAGGAAATCGGAGATTTCGATGCTGCCGATCAGCATTAATGCCGGGACGCCAGCGTGGTTCTCGGTCAAGAACAGGGGAGCGACCCCGACCAGCTTACCGTCATCATTACGGGCGGCCACAACGTACAATTCGCCTGCATCCCATTCACCGCCGCCTTTGTGTGCCCACCAGGTAAGGACGTATTCGTGTCGCAGAAATGGCACGTTGGTTGCACTCTGCTCTAATAACTCATTCCATTCGGCTGCGATTGGCAGCAGGTCTTCGGGGGTTCGAATTACTTCAATTTGCATAGAATATCCTCTTTGGGAGAATGTTTGATACCGTTTTTGTTCACTTATAAAGGGATATGCGTGCTCCGACGCACTTTTGATTTTACCAGTATAATTTAGAATATACGTACGAAATTGGTGATTCGGTGTGGTCAAATAGTTTTGATACGACTGATGACTTTCTAAGTCGAATATTTGTAGGGGCGACCGGCTGGTCGCCCCTACGAGACGAGATTGCGAACATAGACACATTGATTTCGTTATTTTGATCAGTAATCGGCAACAAAAAAATAGTACCAATTCTTTAAAAATACATCAGGGTTGTAACCCTTTAGCAAAGTAAAATTCGATATGGCTTCTGGAATCAACATTACTGTTTTACCTATCTACCGCGAAAGCGGCTTCGACCGTTCGGCGCTGCCGGGTTTGCACGTTGCCAGCGCGCCGCGGCGGGCGGCGCGCGGCCGCAAGAATGACCGCCTGATCCTGTTCATATCCTTCGAGGGGGATGTGCCGGTTACGTCTGACCGCCAGAAGGAACTGCTGCAGCGGTTAGCCAAGGGCTATTACGAGATTTCCGGCACAGTAACCTCGGCGTTGACCAGCGTTGCCGAGAACCTCAACCAGTTCCTTTTGCAGCGCAACCTGCGCGGCACCGAACACGGCCAGCATGTACTGGCGGCACTGACCATGCTGGTGGTGCGCGATACGCATTTATATTTGGCGCACAGCGGGCCGGTGCATACCTTCCTGGCAACCCCCAACGGTAACGAACATTTCTATGATACCCGCGAGGCCGGGCGTGGTTTGGGCCTCAGCCGCAATGCGCCGGTGAAATTCTTCCAGGCCGAGCTGGCCCCCGGCATGCTTCTGGTGGCGACGCCCAAGCTGCCCGCCGATTGGAATGAGGCCACTTTCCAGGGTCTTTTCGGACAGAATTTGAATTTGCTGCGCCGCCGTTTATTGAGTGGGGCGGGCACCGATTTGCAAGCGATTGCCATCCAGGTGCTGCCCGGTGAGGCCGAGGTCAAGATGCTGCGCGGCCCGGAAGCGATCGAACCGGCCGAAGTGGAGCCCAGCGCCCCGCCGGTACGCGAACCTGCGCCAACACCGCGCCAGCAGCCTGCACCACCACCTGCTGCTGCGCGGCCAGCGCCCGTTACGGCGGAGCCGCGCCAACCGCAACCAGCCCGGGTAGATCCTGCTCCGGCTCGCCAGCCGGAAACCTATCCCCAGGATAGCTATACTGCCCCGCAGCATGCCTTCGATCAGCCTGCGATTGTGACTGACACCGATGTGCAGGCGGAAGAAGCGCCGCGTCGCCGGGAGCGTCAGCGTCCGCAGATCGAGCTTGGCCCGGCTTTGCTCGAAGTGCTGCGAAGCGTCAACCGCGCTTCGCAGAGCATCATGATCGGACTGCGGGACTTCTTTGGTCGGATGCTGCCCGACGAACCGGTTTTTACACTGCCAACTTCTACGAAATTGTTGATCGCGGTTGCTGTTCC
>JBNKDB010000052.1:0-3534 GCA_050288045.1 Anaerolineales bacterium
GCCTGTTTGTGGTCATCTGCAAGACGCTGCACATCGACTTCAGCTTCTTGCAATTGGGCCTGAATACGGCCTAATTCCTGCGCAACGCGCTCGCGTTCGGCTTCCAGGTTATTGCGTTGGTTTGCCAACGAACGCTGCCGCTCATCATTCACAGCCAAGTCCCGGCTGGTCTCTTCCCGGTTGGTATGCAATTGCGATAGCTGCCGATGCCAGGAGTTCAACTGCATACGCAAACTGTTGATGTGATCGCGCACAGTAGTCAAACGAGCGGACAATTCTTCCTGATTTTTTTGCGCAACCGTCAACCGTTCTTCCTGAGAATGGGCAAGCTTGCGCGCTTCGAGCAGTTCCCGCTGTGAGCGATGCCAATGGTATCCGTACCACTCACGCAAGATTTCGCGCAAATCAGTTTTGATCTGCTCGTATTCCTCCGCGCGCTGCGCCTGGCGCTGCAAGCTGCGCAGCCGTGGGCGCAATTCAGCCAAAATATCCTTGACGCGTTCCAAATTGCGCTTGGTTGTTTCCAGGCGGCGCAAGGCCTGTTCCTTGCGCCCACGATACAATCCAATCCCGGCCGCTTCCTCGAACAAACGACGGCGCTCTTCCGCCTTCAAGGACAGTGCCGTGTCGACCAGGCCCTGCCCGATCACAGTATAGGTACGTTCGGACAAGCCGGACTGCGCCAGGATTTCGTTGACATCACGCAGCCGCACCTTCTGATTGTTGATCAGATATTCATTCTGGCCGTCGCGGTAAGCTCGCCGGGCAATCGAAACCTCGGAAAAGTCAATCGGCAGCCAACCATCGCTGTTATCGAACGTAATCGTCGCCGAGGCCATTCCGGCGCGTGGGCGCAATTCCGAACCGGAGAAGATCATATCGTCAGTTTTGCGACCGCGCAGCAGGTTATAGGATTGCTCTCCCAACACCCAACGCAATGAATCAGCTACATTCGATTTTCCGGAACCATTCGGGCCAACAATGGCCGTGATCTTGTCCGCAAATTCGAAATTGGTGCGGCTGGCAAATGTTTTATATCCGTTC
The DNA here is from genome assembly GCA_050288045.1 of Anaerolineales bacterium. Lineage (GTDB taxonomy): Bacteria > Chloroflexota > Anaerolineae > Anaerolineales > UBA11579 > JAFGRA01. The sequence goes on from JBNKDB010000052.1 coordinate 1,045, forward strand.
AACTCTAGCGATTTAAGACGACTCGGCATAAAAGGCAATAACCTCAATTAACAAAGAGTGGTATGTAGTGCGAACTGCGGGGATGAGTAAACACCTAAACAATTCTGCCAACAAATATTTTTATAAAGGCATTTACCAAAGGAACTGACCAGTCATGATCACTGCAATAATGCTAATCACAGACAATCAGTTACCTAGAAAAGCTCTTTCAAGACCAGCCGTGCAGCAGCCTTGCTGGCAGCTTGTTTGCTCCGGCCGATCCCGCGCCCGTATGCTTCTCCATTGATAATCACTTCGACTTCGAAAATCTTCTCGTGGTCAGGGCCGTTTTCAGAAATGATCTTATAATATGGCGCATTATAGCCTTGTGACTGCGCCCATTCCTGCAACAGGCTCTTAGGATCACGGTCGTGATGTCCAACCAAGATACGGTCGGCAGCTTCCTCTAGCATCAAAGCTGTAAATTTTTCCACCGTCGCGATCCCAGAATCCAGGTACATCGCACCAATCAACGCTTCGAAGCAAGCGCATAACATTGCCGGTCGGGTGCGGCCGCCGCTGTCTTGCTCGCCGCGTCCCAGGCGCAGCGCCGGTCCCATCTCGATATCATCGGCAAACTCAGCCAACTGCTCGGTTTTAACCAGTGCGGCGCGCAGGCGTGTCATATCCCCTTCAGACATCTCGGGGAAAGAATTATACAACCACGCTCCAACCACAAAATCCAGGACGGCATCCCCAAGGAATTCCATACGTTCGTTATCTTCCAGCGCTTCCGGGTGCTCATTCAAAAATGAACGATGCGTGAGCGCTCTGCTAAGCAGCAACGGATTAGAAAAATTCAATCCCAAGCGCTTCGCGAACTGTTGCGGGGATTCAATAGGAAAATTCTCCTGAGCCTTCGCCATGACAACCTCCCGGAACTCAGGGAACGCCAGCCACCCCACCATTGTCGAGTGGCTAGCGATCCATCAGTTCAACTACTTTTTTAGACTCTGGTATTTTACCTTATCTCCAAGGAAGTCACCAAGGGTTTAGAATAAGTTTCTTGGATGGTTACCCAACCGCTCACTACTACTCCCCCGGTTCTGGAACGTAATCCCCTTCCACCCATTCTTGCCCATCTGGCCCAACCTCTTTTTTCCAGATCGGCACAATCTGTTTGAGGCGGTCGATGCCATAGCGTGCCGCTTCGAATACACCGGTATCGCGATGCCCGGCCGTGCAAGCGATCAGCACCGTCGGTGTTTCCGGATAAAGCTTACCGATACGCTGTACGATGGCGATTCCCTCTACCGAATCCCATTTTGCCCGAATTTCCTCGGCCACCTGCTGCATTTTGGCTTCCGCCATCGGCACGTAGGCTTCATACTCCAGGAATTCTGTCTCGTGCGCATCGCCGCGCCGGGTCACACCACGCACCATTCCAGTAAAGAAACAGGCTGCCCCCGTGCTCGGCAGCGTGATTTGCGCCAGGATTTTATTGAGGTCCAATTCATCATTGGTAATCATAAAGATAGTTGGTGGCTTTCCATCACTGCCCCCGCTAACCGGTGGGAACAAAGCGATCTCCGCTCCCTGGGGGATCACATCCTCATCGAAGGCATATTCCTTATTCACCGAGACCAATACCGTGGACATATTTTCGCCCAAAGCCGGGTAGGTTTCTGCCACCACGTTCTTGAATTCGGCTACACGCAAATCATCCGAAAGTTTTAGCTCGACTTCTTTCGCCCCCACTTTTTCACGCAAATTCGCAAAGAAAAGCACCTTTACCGTATTCATCATCACCTACCATTAATCGTTCTGCACATCGCCGCTCTGTCCGCCGGTTTTACGCACCAGGCGCACGTTCTGGATGCGCATCGTCTTTTCAGCCGCTTTCGCCATGTCATACACTGTCAGCGCTGCAATCGAAACCGCCGTCAACGCTTCCATCTCCACGCCGGTCTTGCCGGTCGTTTTAGCAGTCGCCGTAATGCGCACTCCCGGCAGCTCATCGTCCAAGGCAAAATCGACCGAGATATGATTGAGCGGCAGCGGGTGGCAGAATGGGATCAGGTCCGATGTGCGTTTGGCTCCGCTGATCCCGGCCACCTGCGCCACGGTCAGCACATCACCCTTCTTGAGCGCGCCCGCTCGAATCAAAGCCAACGTCTCCGGCTTCATCACTACTTCGCCTTCGGCGATAGCCAAACGCTCGGTTTCCGGCTTGTCGCCAACATCCACCATGCGGGCTTTGCCGCTCTCATCCACATGTGTCAATTTACCAGATTTCATGCGCTGATTATAACAGTTATAGTGGGCAGAAAGCAGTACGCAGTATACAGAACACAGTTTACAGTTGAGAGCAACCAGCGTTCAGCAAAAGCAATGAAGCGTGAATCGGAAATCGAAATTCGTGAATCGTCAACTTAAAGAAACATCCCTTTTATCAAAAAACCTCTCCGGACTCCAAAGCTTTCCTACACCTTGCACCCCAGTACCCCACGC
>JBNKDB010000053.1:0-4244 GCA_050288045.1 Anaerolineales bacterium
GGGAAGATGGTTGGCGCTTGCCAGGTTTCGATCTGCCAGCGATCTGGACCGTGTTCGATCACGTTATTGACGTGCCGGGTACCGTATTCCCCGTTGATGATCGCCAGAATGCGCATAGCCGCTCCCGAATCTAAAATTATCAGTCTTAGGGTGAGCGTTTATTATACCGTAGGAAGCTGCGGCAAATAATTAACGGATGGCCTGTTGAGATTCTCGATGGAGTCTACCCGCCAGCCAGGTGGCAGTGGCGATATAGACCAGGCTGGGGAAACTCAGACCCAGCAGCATGGGGAAGATTTTGCTCAAAAGCGGCTCAAAACCAAGACCGACCAAGCCATCGAAATCCACGAAAGTAAGCCAGACGATCAGGTTGAGGAGCAGCATGAGCAGGGCCGCGGCGGCCAGGTTGGATAGCACGAAGCGGCGTTTGTCGATCCCGCTGCGCGCCCGCAGCAGCACATAGGTCTGGATGGTACCGGTCAGCAGACCGAGCAGCAGTGCCGGGATGGCGCCTGCTGCTAATGTGACGAAGACCGAGGCCAGGATAATGACGATGATGCTGCCTTCGATGTTCTCTGAGCTTATGACCGTCAGGTATATGATCCAGAGCAAGGGCACCCCCAGAGCGGAGTAGCCGAGAAAGGTGCTCATGATCGTTTTGAGGCCGGTGGTAAAGCCGCGCTGCATGAGCGGCATGGAGGCGTAAGCGAAGAATTGGGCTTTGAAACGTTCAAGTTTTGAGGGCATGAGGAGATTCTACTACGAGTGGAAGTTAATAAGAATGAGTAAATAAAATTCGGGGGAGGTCCAGGGATCGATAAAGTGTTTCCAGATAAATAGGTGACTCCACCCACATGTTTTTAGGAATTCCAAGCTTTTCGTATCTCCCACAACTCTAATTCATTAACTAATGAATGGAAATATATGGCTTGATTTACTTTGTCGTTTCTTATCAAATAATTTGTGTTGGTTTCGTCAATTGAATAGAATGTTGCTTGAAGAAGTATGGCATTATGCTCAGTATCTTCGAGTATTGTTTTGGAGGTAACGGTTCCAAAGTATGCTTTGATTTCATATCTGCCGTTGGGATGCAGACAAAAGAAGAATCACCTTCCTTTTCTGCTGAATTGGTAGGTGAGAAAGCATAATTTCCTTGTTGGATCACCAATTCCCCCAGACGTTTGGAATCAATTGATACCTGATATAGGCCTTCAAGGGCATTTCCAACGAAATGGGGCGCTTTTTCGGCTTGGATATTGTCACGCACAGATCTCTGTGCCAAGACATTTTCCATAAATAACAGAACGATTAGTGGAAGTAATATGAAGACAATTCTTCTTTTCATTAAAAAGCCTTTCATTTCTTCAAAGATATCATCTGTAGGTGATATTTGTGTGATCGTTATGTAACATTGCCTTGATTTTTTATTGAAACTTCGATTTTCTGGCTATATGTGTTCACAAGTGCATCAACTTGTTTCCACCGGATAAGAGGAGATTTGAAACCCTGTGTACCTGTTTTCATGTCTACTTGCCCACTTATCGCCCCCTTCCACTACCTGATTATGCCGTCCAGCGGTATGATAGGTAGCGGAGGTGAAAGCATGGCAGAAACCGTTCAACTCTTTGTGACTTGTTTGATCGATGGCCTATTCCCGCGGGTGGGCGAAGCAGTCGTGGAAGTGCTTACTCGCGCCGGGTTGCAGGTGGAATTCCCCACAGACCAGACTTGCTGCGGCCAACCGGCTTTCAATGCCGGGTATCATCCCGAAGCGCGCCGCATGGCCCGGCATACGATTGAAGTCTTTGAAAAGACCGCAGGCCCGGTCATCATCCCCTCCGGGTCGTGCGCCGCAATGGTCAAGCATCATTACGTCGACTTATTCGCTGAAGAACCAGAATGGAAAGCCCGCGCAGAAGCCCTGACCGAACGCACCTACGAACTCAGCCAGTTCCTGGTAGATGAACTGGGCCTGACCCGGTTTGGTGCAGTCCATGAAGGGAAGGTTGCCTACCATCCTTCCTGCCACCTGCTGCGCGATATGAAGATCGAGCGGCAGCCCTTAGCGCTGCTGGAGCAGATCGACGGTCTGGTAGTCGAGCCGCTGGAAGCGGAGTGCTGCGGGTTTGGGGGGGTGTTCGCCGTCGACCATGCTGAAGTCTCCGCTGAAATGCTAGGGCGCAAGATTGAAAATATTGAGCGCACCGAGGCGCAAACCGTGGTGGCCTGCGACGTAAGCTGCCTGATGCATATCGAAGGCGGACTGCGCAAGCAGGGTTCATCCGTGCGCTGTGTGCATTTGGCGCAGCTACTGGCGGGGGAGCGTGAGGGCCTGCGATGAAACCACGCGATAAGTTCCACAAGTTAGCCAAAGCAGCGATTGCCGATCCCTTCTTGCAGCGTGCCCTGGACATCAACGCCGGGAAACGTCGCAGTGGGATGAAAACCGCCTTCGATAGTTTCCCCGACCCCAAGGCGCTGCGGGGACAGGCACGCGCCATTCGCGCCGACGTGATCGATAACCTGGAAGCGTACCAGGCACGTTTCATTGAAAAGGTCACCGCCAATGGTTTCCAGGTGCATCTGGCAGCCGACGCGGCCGAAGCCACGCGCATTATTATTGAGTTGGCGCAGCAGTATGGTGCCAAGTTGGTCACCAAGTCCAAATCGATGGTGACCGAAGAGATTCACCTCAACGAAGGTCTGGAAGCAGCCGGATTTGAGGTCGTCGAAACCGACCTGGGCGAATACATCGTGCAACTGCGCGGCGAGAAGCCAACCCACATCATCACCCCGGCCGTGCACCTGCGCCGCGAAGATGTTGCCAAGACTTTCGAGGAAAAGCTGGGCATGACCTACACCACCGAGGTCGAGGTGATGACTGCCCTGGCGCGCGAAACCTTGCGCGAGGCTTTCCTGACCTGTGACATCGGCATTTCGGGAGTGAACTTTGGCATCGTTGAAAGCGGGACGCTGTGCCTGGTGACCAACGAGGGCAATGGGCGCATGGTCACCAATGTACCGCCGGTGCACATCGCCGTGATGGGTATGGAGCGTATGCTGCCTACCCTGGATGACCTGACGCTGATGCTGCAAGTGCTGCCGCGTTCGGCCACGGGGCAGAAGCTGTCAAGTTATGTGACGTTAATCAACCGGCCGCGCCAGCCCGGTGATCCCGACGGCCCGGACGTGCGCCATCTGGTGATCGTCGACAACCAGCGCAACGCGATCCGGGACAGCTATTTGCGAGAAACGCTGTACTGTATTCGCTGTGGGGCCTGCCTGAACGCCTGCCCGGTATATCAAGAGGTTGGCGGCGTGCCCTACGACAGCGTCTATCCCGGCCCGATCGGCTCTTTGGTTTCGAATGGGTTGTTCGGCGTTGAAAATTACGGGCATCTTTCCAAAGCCTCGACCTTGTGCGGGGCGTGCGTGGAAGCCTGCCCGGTTCAGATCAACTTTACGGACCTGCTGCTGGAAACGCGTGACCGTTATATCCAGGCTGTGCCGCAACCGGCTACCTGGAAACTGGGCATGAAGGTGTATTCCTGGGTAGTGGCTTCGCCCTGGCGCTACCGCCTGGCATTGAAACTGGCAGCCTGGGGCATGGCCTTACTGCCCAACAAGAAACAAGGTTGGGTAACGGGTTTGCCCGGCCCGCTGTCCGGTTGGACGGACTCGCGCAATTTCCCGCCCTTCGCCGCCAAGACGTTCCATGCGCGGTGGCAGGAGTTGAAGCAGAAAAGCGGCAAGTCGATTGAGGCTGGAACGGAAAGCGCGCAAGTAGATGCTGGCGCGCAAACCTCTCCGACCGAGGATGTCGATCTGGTGGCGCAATTTGCGGCAGAGTTGGCAGCCTTGAGCGGGGAAGTGGTGCGCTGTACGGCAGACGAATTACCGGCGTTGATCGTCGAGCGCCTCAATGCGCTGGGGATTACCAGCCTGGCAGTCTGGCCGCCGGAGCAATTGGGCTTCCCCGGCGTGTGGGAAGCGTTGGCTGCAAACGATATGCAGACCGAAGTGATCGACCTGACCACAGCAGCAGCCGAACGCCGGGGCGAGATCGAGCGCCTGGGGAAAGTCCAGGCCGGACTGACCGGTGCAGTGGCGGCTCTGGCGGATACGGCCACCCTGGTGCAGACCACCGGCCCACAAGCCTCGCAGTTCACCTCACTGTTGCCACCCGTGCACCTGGCGGTGATCTCGGCCAAAGATTTCTACCCCTCGCTTGAGGATTGGATGGC
>JBNKDB010000054.1:0-12830 GCA_050288045.1 Anaerolineales bacterium
TGACCGCCGGAGAATTCGTGTGGGTAGCGCCGCATGTGCGAGGCGCGCAGTCCAACCCGGTCGAGCAGGCGGGCGACGGTTTCCTCTTCAGATTTGCGGTTGCCCATGCCATGGATGACCATCGGTTCGGCAATGATGTCGAATACGGTCATACGCGGGTTGAGCGAGTTGATCGGGTCCTGGAAGATCATCGAGATTTCGCGGCGAACCTGTTTGTACTGCTCGTTGCTCAACTCCATCAGGTTGATGATCTTCTCTTCGCCGTCAGGAGACAGGATGTCGGTGCGGAAGTAGGCTGCTCCACCGGTTGGCGGGTACAAGCCGATGATCGTGCGGGCGGCGGTGGTCTTACCGCAGCCGCTTTCACCGACCAATCCCAGGGTTTCGCCGTCGCGCACGTAGAAGTTGACGTCGTCCACGGCGCGCACTGCCCCGACTTCACGGCGCATCATGCCTTTTCGGATCGGGAAGTATTTCTTCAGTCCTTTGACTTCCATAATGATGGAGGAGTCTTCCTGCATCAATTCTGGACCGCCAACGTTTGTGGTTTCCATGGTTGTCGCTTCAGACATGCTAAACCTCCTCGTAGAGCAGACATCTTACGTAGTGGTCGTCTTCCACTTCCTGCCACTTGGGGACGATCTTGTCACATTTGCCGGGCATATAGTCTGGGCAGCGGGTATGGAAGACGCACCCGCTCGGGAGTTCGAACGGTGACGGCACCATGCCTTCGATGGTCGCCAGTCGATTGGAACTGCGTTTACCGACCTTGGGAATGGACTGTAAGAGTGCCTTGGTGTAGGGGTGTTTGGGGTGATAGAAAATATTGACCGCACTGGCTTTTTCTACCTGCTTGCCCATGTACATCACGACGATCTCTTTCGCCATTTCGGCGACCACGCCCAGGTTATGGGTAATAAACATGATCGCCATTTCCTCGCTTTCTTGCAGGTCGCGCATCAGGTCCAGGATCTGGGCTTCGATCGAAACGTCCAGGGCAGTGGTCGGCTCGTCTGCGATCAGCATGGCCGGGTCACAGGAGAGGGCGATAGCGATCATTACACGTTGGCGCTGGCCGCCACTGAGTTGGTGCGGGTAGCTGTCGACGCGTTCCTGCGGTTTGGGCAGCCCGACCTTACGGAGCATCTCGATGGAGATCTCGCGGGCTTCTTCCTTGGAAACGTGCCGGTATTGCTGGATTACGTCGGCCATCTGGTCGCCCACTTTTCTGATCGGGATCAGACGGTGCAGGTTCAGCGCTTCACCGATCTGGAAACCGGCGCTGTAAACCGGCGTAAGCGAACTCATTGGCTCCTGGAAGATCATGCCGATCTCGCCGCCGCGAATCTGGCGGATGCGATCGCCGTCCGGGTCGAGTTCATTGATCTTGATGATCTCGGTCTGAACGTTGGGATCATCTTTTTTCTTGTGTTTGTCGCGATAATAATAAAGGATTTCTCCTTCAGCAACGATACCGGGTTTGGGGACCATCTGCATAATCGCCTTGGCCGTGATCGATTTACCACAGCCGCTTTCACCGATCACGCCGAGCGTCTCACCACGATTGATGGTGAAGGTAGCGCCGTCTACAGCTTTGACAATCCCATCCCGGACATCGAACTGCACCTTTAAATCTTTGATTTCAACAAGTGGTTCACTCATTGTTTTCTCCTTATTCACCGATGGGATTAATTCCCGCCATAGGGATCGAGGGCGTCGCGCAGACCATCTCCAAGCATATTGAAGGAGAGGATCGCCAGAATGACGAACGGCACCGGGATCAACAACCAGGGGGTAAAGCGAATAGCGCGTACATTACCGACCTCTTGCAAGAGCACGCCCCAACTGGTCAGGGGAGGGCGCAAGCCCAAGCCCAGCCAACTGAGCGCGGTCTCGGACAGGATCATGCCGGGGATCATCAGGGTAGCGATCACGATCACGTGGCTCATCGTACCGGGGATCAGGTGATTGAACATGATCCTACGGTCACTGGCACCAAAACTTTTCGCCGCCAGTACGTATTCGCGTTCACGGAGTGAAAGGATCAGGCCGCGTACCTGGCGAGCCAGGCCGTTCCAGCGGATGAAGACCAGGATCAGGGTCAACATCAGGTAAACGCTGGTTGGCCCCCACCAGACCGGGATGGCAGCCGCCAGGGCAATGAACAGTGGAATGTCTGGGAAGGCGGCCACGAATTCGGCCAGGCGTTGGATGATGATGTCGGTAGCCCCGCCGTAATACCCAGAGACTGCCCCCAGAGTGATGCCCAGGAACATGGTCAGGAATTGGCCCAACAAGCCGATCCACAAGGACAGCCGTCCGCCGTAAATGATGCGAGAGAACATGTCGCGGCCCAGCCGGTCCGTGCCGAATATGTAGGCGTAGGCATCCGGGTTATCAGGATCGACACCGAACAGGTGCCGGTCCCAGGGGATAAAGCCAAGCAATTTGTAGGGTTCTGCCTTGACAAACAAGTAAAGATCGAATTGTACTGAGGGGTCTTCGTAATAGAAACGCTTGCGCAAGACCTGATCAACTTCCTCACGTAAGCCGTACACAAATGGACGTAGGTGGAATTTGCCCTCTTGGTCGATGAAATGGATGGTTTGCGGGCGGGCAGCCAGGAAATCCGATTTTGTGTCCAGCAGATAGGGCGAGAAGAATTCTGCGAAGAAGAAGCACACGAAATAGAACAGGAGGACGAGGATGCCCCCGACCACAGCCAGGCGGTTTTTCTTGAATTTCCACCACACCAGGTTCCAATAGCTCTGACTAACCTGTTCCTTTTTCTGACCATTCGTTATATCGTTTTCAGCCATAATTATTCCTCCGAAAGGTAAACCTGGAACTGGATGGTTAGTCTAAGCGAATGCGGGGGTCAACCCAAGCCAACGCCAGGTCGGCCAAAATATTGCCGACCAGCAACAGCATGACGATGAACACCAGCACTGTACCGGCCATATACATGTCCTGCACTTGCAGGGCTTCCACGTATAGCGGGCCAATCGTTGGCAGGCCCAAGACAATTGCAACCAGGGCGTTGCCTCCAATAATGGCTGGGAGTGATTCGGCCCCCAGGATCACGATCAGCGGGTTGACGGCCACCCGGAAGGCGTGCCGCCAGACCACGGTATTTTCTTTCAAACCGCGTGCCCGGGCCGCTTCTACGAACGGCTGTCCTAAAACTTCAAGCATATTGCCGCGCAGGATGCGGATGTAGGATGGCGCTGCGGCCAGGGTACCGATCAGGGCCGGGATCCAGAGGTGTTTGATCAAGTCCCAAATGCGGGCCAGGCTCCAAGGAGCTTCCTGAAAATCGCGCGAGAACAATCCACCGATGTCTTGATCGAGGATCACAACGGCGATAAACAAAACGATCAGGGCCAGCAAGAATCCGGGCGTACCTAAACCTAAAAATGCAACTGTGGTAAAGACCTGATCGAGAAATGAATATTGGTGCGTGGCTGAGTACACCCCCACGGGAATGGCGATCAGCCAGGATAACCCGAGTGTGGTAAAAGCGACGATCAACGTCAGTGTGATCCGCTCACCTAATAGGTCTTTAACCGGGCGTTCATACTCAAATGATTCACCGAAATCCCCTTTGACAAAATTAGAGGCCCAGATCCAATAGCGCTCCAGGAGCGGTTTATCCAGGCCGTAACGCGCCCGATATTCATCAATACGAAGCGCCGCACTGCGGTCGCCGCGGGCATTCAATTCTGCCAGTTTTTGAGTTAGAAAGTCACCAGGCGGCAACTCGATGATCAGGAAACTAACGAAAGATACCAGAACGACCATGATTAAGGCGTAGCCCAAACGACGGATAACGTAGGCAAGCATAGATCATCTCCTTACTAAGAGATTACGATTGCTGGAAGATAATGGAAATTATCTCCTCCTCCTAGACAACTTAAAAAGGAATGTGCAGGTATACAAAGTGGCGGGCGGACAACCCGCCCGCCACTCATGGTTACAGCGAAATGTTATTGTGAAATCCAGTATTGTTCTGGATGCGTATTGCCGGGGCTGGCAGGTGCCCACGGGCCAAGCACGCCGTATTCGGGGACGTTGTGGAAATTGTCGGCCACAACGACGGGCATGGGTTGGTCACCGGAGATACCGAGTACGAAGGGGCCTTCTTCGATGTTGATGCGCATGGCTTCGTAAACGATCTCGTGCCGTTTTTGTTCATCAGGTTCGGACAGACCCATATCATACAGTTCTTGCAGGCGCTGGGCCGGGCTGCCGTCTGCGGGCTGAACGCCCTCTTCGCCACCGGAGGAGTAGTACAGACCTTCCAATGGGAAGGCGCGCGAGCCTTCGCCGCCACCACGCATCGGGAAGACCCAGTCCGGGTACGTCCACAGGTCGATCTCGGAGATGTGGGTGTTGCGGATCATGAACAAGCCATAGTTACCGCGGGTGTCAGCATCGGGTTGGCCGATCAGGTTGTTGACCAGCACGTCGACGCCAACTGCGTTCCACATTTCTTTGACCAGTTCGTTGGTTTCAACGTTGACGTTTTCGCCACCCCAGTCATTCATATCGATGATCAGGGTGAAGGGGTTACAGGTTTCGGGCAGGTCGCGCCAGCCGTCACCATCGCAGTCCACAAATCCAGCGGCGTCGAAGTAAGCTTCGGCTTCAGCGGGATCGTATTCGATATCGGCATTCTTCCATTCCTGGTAGATTGCCTGGCCTTCATCGCTGGCGAAGTGCCAGGATTGCGGGCTGATGGTGGCCTGGGTGGGTTCGGCAAGGCCGTCCCAGACAACATCGATCACGCGTTGGCGGTCGATTGCCACGGAGAGACCCTTGCGGAAATTCTTGTCACGCAGCAGGTCGCGGCATTCTTCCTGTTCGCCCTTGCATTCCTCACCATCATAGTATTGGTTGATCAGGAATGCAGGCCAGCCACCGGCGCCGTTCATCCACCCGGGTTGCAGGTGGTAGCCATTGGCTTCGGACTGTTCTTGCAGGAAGGGGATGTTGTTGGGGTCGTCAGTGCCGCGGAAGGAGGCGGTGTACTTACCCTGGGAGAGGTTCAGCACGCGCACTTCCACGTCTGGCTGGATATCGATCGTGACGTAATCAATGTAGGGCAATTGGTTACCATCGGTGTCGGTCTTCCAGTAGTAGGGGTTGCGGACAAAGGTGACTTTCTCACCGGGGGTGACATCCTGGCAGTACCAGGCAAAGATCGTCGGGTAACCGGGGGTCTCCCACCATTTGTCTTGCAGTTCTAGCTCTTCATAGCTTTCACCGTCGTAGTTCGGGTGGAACTGCTTCAAGAAGTGCGCCGGTTTCATCAGCGGTTCCCACTCCCAGAAGCCCTGCGCCAGGATGTAAGGAGCGATCCAGCGCGCACTGTCCCAGGTCATGACCACGGTGTATTCATCGGGGAATTCGATGGTGAAGGGTGTGCCGTCGGTGTTGCGAGCCCACCAGGGAACGGAGACGACTTTGTAGTCTTCGTTGTTGGCCATGTCGTTCCACCAGAAGTCCCAGTCGGCGGTGGTGTAGGGCGCACCATCGGACCACTTGACGCCTTCGCGCAGGTGGTAGGTCAACTGGGTGCCGTCATCATTGAATTCAAATGACTTGGCGAGACCTTCTTCGTAGCCGGTGTAGTCTGGCTTCCAGCGCACTGGGGGATCATAGAAGGCCATCTTGATAGTCGCCATGCCCGAATCGGACGCGACGTTGTACCAGGTTCCGCCGTACTCGCCGATGGTGTCAACGACTTCGACAACTTGCACGTCGGTTGGCAGGCGTTCTTCGAGCGGGGGCAGCTCGCCATTGGCGACCATTTCAGCCAACATGGGAGCTTCGTGGCCGGCCATCATTTCTTCGCCGCCAGAATCCTCGCCGGTCATTTCTTCGCCGCCAGTATCTTCACCGGTCATTTCTTCGCCGCCAGCATCTTCACCGGCCGGCTCTTGTGTAGCGCCACCGCACGCAGCAAGCACCATGCTGAGGGTGATGAACACTACAAACAGAACATAGAGTCTCTTTTTCATTTATTCTCCTCCGAATAAATATCGGGTTTTGTGTTTTTTATGTAATCTTGTTAGTGGGAAGAACTTTCTCTAAAGTTATCGGAACGTGTACCACCTCCTTTCATTCCATTATCCAACCAGTTTTTATCCTGGTTTGGGAGCGGATAATGGCCTCTTCGATCAATTGTTTATTCGTTAAACAAAAACACCTAGTCTCTTGCTTAAGAAAACCAGGTGCTTTCAAGACAAAATCCGGCCAAACCCAGCCACATAGGGCGCATATGCTGGTACGTCTGGACTTTATTTGAGGTCTTGTGATTGATATTGCGCATCGGGTTTGGATTCACAAATCAGTGTGGTTGTTTTACCGGTGTGCTATCTTTCCGAAGATCGGTTCAAAGGACACAAATAAGTTCAACTAGAGAGGTGAAGGGTTCGTTGTTGTTCTATTTATTTGTTCGTAATTATGCTAAGAATAAGGGGCTACAAGTTATGAAACCGTTTCCATACGTTAATAACATTTTAAGTGAAATTAACGTTTTGTCAAGGGATTCTTGTTCCTTTACCAAGAATACTTATATTTTTAGCGACATTTGCTGTTTTAGAGATAACAAAAAAGCCCCTGCAAACTTGAAAATGCAGGGGCTTTCGCGGGTTCTGGGTTCGAGCGGGAACTATTCTTCGGTCAACGTCATCAAGAAAGCGATGATATCGTTGAGTTGATCTTCCGGGATCTCTTCACTGAAGGTGTTGGGCATGGCGCTGATCGGGTTGCCTGCTTCGTCCACGCCGGATTGGTAGCCTTCAACGATATAGGCGTATGGTTTGATGATCGATTCATGGATGTACTCTTCGGCTGTATATCCGTCGATGCGCGTTTCCGCCCGCGTGGCAATGCCATCCAGGACAGGGCCGACATCACCCTGGCTAAAGCCGGAGATGGCGTGACAGCCTGTACAACCGTATTGGGCCATATATGCCCGGCCGCGTGAGAGCGGGTCGGATTCATCCACCAGCCCAAAGAGCGGTTCTGGGGTGGGGACTTCGCCCAACGCGTAAGGCTCGAAGTTCATGATGTAGGCTGCCACCGCCCTGATCTGGTCATCGCGTAGCGGCCCGTTGTATTTTTCGGACCAGGTCGGCATGGCGGGAGTACCACCGCCCACGTAAAGTTGGGGTCGGGTGGATACTTGCCGTCCGACGGAGACCACCGAGATGATGTAACTTTGCAAATCACCTTCCCAGCCGACATCGTCCAGGCGGGTGGTGAAGAGTTCTTCACAGCGCAGGCAGGGGGCCAATCCGGCGATACCCTGGGCGCGGGAACCGTGACAGCGAGTGCAGTTTGCCTCGAACACCGCTGCCCCGAATTCGATCTGTTCGGCAACCTGTTCGGCCTTATATTCTTCCAGGCGATTCTCTTCCTTGAAACCCAGGTAGATGATGATCGCCGTGCTCAGAAAAACCAGGATGGTTCCTAATACAATTTCAAATTGAACGCGTCGCATTTCTGTATCTGCCTCCTGGCCTATTCCGAACGTGGCCGGTCTTGGTGCAGGAAGTAGTGCTTTTCATAGTTCTTTTCTTCCTGACCTTCCAGCCAATCGATCGATAGGGTGACTTTCTTTACATCGGGCTGCCAATCTTCAACCACCATGACGGCGCTCATCCCTGGCAGTGCGCCTTCTTCTTCAGCCTTGAGCAGGCGCTCCTGGTATTCGAAGAAGACACTGTTCAGGTGTGGACAGCCAACCACGAGGTTTGCATCATCCTTGGGGTAATAGCTGAAGTCGCGGCCGCACAGGTCATCACCAGCTGCGATCTCACCGACGGTGTAGATGCCCTGCTGAAGTTCTTCGAAGGGGATGGCACGTAGTTCTCCCAGGCCTTCTTCCGGCGCGAGGTCCTGGATGATACGCGTCGCTGCCGGGGTTTCGATGCCGAATTGTGGCAAACCCATGTAGCTCAAGGCAATCAACACGAAGACCCAGGCCACACCCCAAACAATTGCAAAGGGACGCTTGCGGGCCATGCGGTTCGGGTTGCGGTCGATATACGGGATAGCAACCAGGATGAACACCAGAATGGGGGGAATGATCAAACCCATGATAAATTTACTATTCAGGATTTCACCCAACTGTACGTTGACGCCAATTCTGGCGAGCAGGTTTTCAAGGATGGTTGCCGGGTCGATCTTCAACATACCTTGCAGCCACCAGAAATACCACGGTGCTTTGGTGTCCAGCGGTGTGGCTTGTGGGTTGGCGTGGGTTTCCAGTGGGGCACCGTAGAAGTTGAAACCGACCAGGAAGATGACAATAAAGATACCCAATGCCACCAGGAAGAGTTCGTGGGAGAGCAGGTCGGGAATCAGGTCGATGCGGCGGTTGGCTTCTTTGATCTCTTCTTCGGGCAGGGCATTCTCTTCCACCTTAGCAGGCAAGGAAATTCCGTGTTCGCGCGAGACCTTGTAGTAATGCACGCTGATGAAGACGATGGCCAGCAGGGGGAACAACACGACATGCTGCAAATAGAAACGCAGCAAACCGTTTGCGGCGATATCGACCCCACCGCGCATCAAGATGTTCACCGCCGGGCCAACCACCGGTCCCGATTCAGTGATCGATGTGCCTACGGTTACCGCCCAATAGGCCAATTGGTCCCAGGGCAGCAGATAGCCGCTGAAGCTCAACCAGGCGGTAATACCCAGCAAAATCACGCCGGTCAACCAGGTGAAACTGCGGCCAGCCTTGTACGAGCCGGTAAAGTAGGTGCGTAGCATGTGCAGCACGGTGAAGATCAGCATCGCTTCGGCGCCCAGGCGGTGGGCGTCCCGGAACAACTTACCGAAAAAGACGTTGCTTTCGATTTCCAGGATGGATTGATAAGCCTGGTCGGGATGGGGAATGTAATACACCATCAGGATCAGACCGGTGATCACCTCCAGGGCAAAGAAGAACATCGTGAACCAACCCAGGCGGAAGGTATGCGTGAACCACGTCATGCCTTCCAGGTAATAACGCGGCCGGATGTGTGCCCAGAAACTGGACGTATGTACCTTATAACGGGGATTGGGGCGTTCGGTTGGCGGGTCACCACGCGCGATGGCGCGCAGCTCTTTCAGACTCAGACCGGCCATGATCGCCCGCACGCGCGTGTCGATCATTTCATTGATCCGGTCGCGCCATTCTTCCCTCGGCGGAATGTTCAATCGCTGACGAATAGAATTTAGCATTTCCTTCACCTACTCAGTTGGTTTGAGAGTTTCATTTATTCGTGGTTCTTGCCCTGGATACGCTTGCCGGTATCGATGCGAATCACGGCGTTGGGGTTATCGGGCAGCGGCACTGGTTTGCCCGTTTCGTCGCTTTCGGCCAACACCTCTCCGGTATCCGGGTCTTCGATGCGCAACACGAACTTATCCAGGCTGCGCGGCGCCGGGCCGCTGATGTAATCGCCGTCGTATTCGTATTGCGAACCGTGGCAGGGGCAGATGAATTTGAATTCCTGGTCGTTCCAGCCATACAGGCAGCCCAGATGGGGGCAGACCTTGTAGAGGGCCTGGACACCCTCATCGGTGTTGACGAGCCAGAGTTTTACCTTGGGGAAATTTTCGGGGGAGGTCAGCTTTTCCGGGAGATCGGCAATCGAACCAAAGGTGAAAATGCCGCCGAATTCGCCTTCCTTGAAGCGGGGATAGCCGAAGATCACAACCGCACCGCCGACGTTGGCAACCAGGACTCCCAAAGAAGCCAACCAGGCCAGGTTGAGAAATTCACGCCGGTTCAGTTGAGTTTTCTCCTCCTCACCGGTTTCTTCTTGTTTGTTACGTTTCTTTGCAGCGGTTGCCTCAACCATACAATCACTCCTATTACTACCTATTTTATCAGATTGTTGTGTATTTTATCACAAAAAAGGTCTGAATACAAGAATTTATAAGGGAATTACGATAGAAATTTACAGACTGTGCACGCCGGTAACCATAGCGCGCATGATCAATCCAACCGCGACGATCGTGACCATTCCATAGATCATGATCTCTGGGCGCTCATCCCGGCCGCGGGTGTAGATATACCCACCGGGGATCATCAACAGGACGGATATGCCGTACAGCAAGTGAATCACACGCCCCGGCCTAAGCCCGATGATCCAGAGATAACCACCTAATAAACCTTGAGCAACGACCAGGATCTCGGCGATTGCCAACATTCCCCAATAAGTTGAATCAATACCTTGCTTGCGAAAGTAACGTACCCATCCCCATATCGAAACGATCAGAAAGTACAAGATTGCGGTGTTGGCCAGGCGGGCATGGATATCTGCCAGCAGCATGTTCTTCTCCTCATGTCTCACGAACAAAACTGGATAAACTCTGTCCAATTGTACCCGAATTCACGAAAATGGAATAGGTTTTAGTTACGAGTATATTGTACACAGTATGTAGTAATCAGTAACCGGTAATTTGTGATCAGGGGGAGTGGCGTGATACGAGATTCGTGAATCGAAAAACTTGAGTAGAGGTGTAAGTGTGGAAAGCGTAACTGGTATTTGAAGATAGGCTGATAGTGACGGTGATTCTTGTCTCCCTGTCTAGCTGTCTACTTCTATACCGCTTACAATTCGCGATTCACGCAGAGCGCATCTCGGCTATCGACTGCCAACTGTATACTGCATACTAGATACTGTCAACTGCCTGGCAAACTGTTTTATAATAGCAATGGAGGTATCGCCAATATGAAAGCTGTCCTTTTTCACGAACATGGTGGGCCAGAGGTATTAAATTACGAAGAGTTCCTAACCCCTGAACCCGGACCGGGGGAGGTGTTGGTGATGTTGAAGGCTGCCGCGCTCAACCGCCTGGATTTATGGGTGCGCAACGGCTGGCCGGGCATCAAGCTGGAATATCCGCATATCCCCGGGGCAGATGGGGCCGGGCGCGTGGCGGCGTTGGGGGAAGGGGTCGACGAGTGGCAGATCGGTGATGACGTCGTCATCGACGGCAACCTGAGTTGTGGCAAATGCGCTTACTGCCTGGCTGGCAAGGACAACCTGTGCAAAGATTGGCATCTGCTGGGTGAGACCGTTCGAGGGACGTACGCCGAATATGTGGTCGTCCCAGCCCGCAACCTGATGGCGGTACCGGAAGGCTTCGACTTTGGTGAGGCTGCCGCCGCTTCGTTGGTTTTCCTGACTGCCTGGCATTCGCTGATCACGCGGGCACAACTGCGTCCCGGCGAGAGTGTCTTGGTGGTAGGCGCTTCCGGCGGCGTGAACACCGCCAGCATCCAGATTGCCAAACTGACCGGCGCGACCGTGTACGTGATCGGTTCGAGCGCCGAGAAATTGGAATTGGCCGAATCGTTGGGGGCCGATCATCTCATCCATCGCCTGGAACACGAGAACTGGTCGAAGGCGATCTACAAACTGACCAATCGGGAAGGTGTGGACGTGGTCGTCGATAATGTCGGTACTACTTTCCCGCTCAGTTTCCGCGCTGCCAGGAAAGGCGGCCGTATTCTGACGGTGGGCAACACCGGTGGGCCGAAATTCGAGATCGACAACCGCTTCATCTTTGGCAAACACCTCTCGTTGATCGGCTCCACGATGGGCACGCACGCTGATTTCCGCCAGGTGATGACCTTGGTCTTTGCCGGGAAACTCCGGCCGGTGGTCGACAAACGTTATCGATTGGTGGAAGCCGCCGCCGCCCAGAAACGCCTGGAAGCCGGTGAACAATTGGGCAAAGTCGTGCTGGAGATCGGTGATTGAACGGTATTTTACCCTTCGTTCTCCTGCCTAAATACCCGTTATCTGTAACTTATTGATGAAAAATCGTCGCCCGTTTAGCGTAACGCTGCTCGTCATTGGGGTGTTAAGTCTTACGAGTCTGCATCTTGCCAGATTTTACCTGGCGCTTCGCCAATGGCAGTTCATCCTTGCCAGCCCCGCCGAGATTTCCCCGCTCTACCTGGCTGTTTCCGGACTCGTCTGGGGTTTGGCCGGTTTACCCCTGGCCTGGGGTTTATGGCGTGGGCAGCGCTGGGCACGCAAGACCTTGATAGGATTTGGTAGTATTTATGCGGTTTATTATTGGATAGAGCGAATTTTACTGGTGCGAGAGCCTGCGGCAAATAGTAACTGGCCTTTTATGCTCGGGCTGACGATCGTTTTACTTTTATTCACGATTTGGACACTCACGCGCCCTCGGGCGCGGGCTTTTTTTGGAGAGGTGCATGCAGAAAGACCCCAAGATCAAGGAATTACGAGATAAACGTGCAGAAGGTCGCCTGGGGGGCGGCGAGGCACGGATTGAATCCCAGCACAAACGCGGTCGCCTGACGGCGCGTGAACGCCTGGACCTGTTCCTGGACAAAGGTTCCTTCCGCGAGGTCGATGCCTTTGTCGAACATCGCACGACCGACTTCGGCCTGGAAGAGCGCAAGTTCCTGGGTGACTCGGTGGTGACCGGTTGGGGCACGGTCGACGGCCGTTTGGTGTACGTCTTCTCGCAGGACTTCACCGTTTTTGGCGGCAGCCTGGGTGAAGTGCACGCCGAAAAGGTGTGCAAGATCATGGATATGGCGATGAAGAACGGCGCGCCGGTGATTGGCCTGAACGACTCGGGCGGGGCGCGCATCCAGGAGGGGGTGGTCTCCCTGGGCGGGTATGCCGATATTTTCTTGCGCAATACCCTGGCTTCGGGCGTAGTGCCGCAAATCAGCGTGATCTTGGGGCCGTGTGCCGGTGGGGCGGTTTATTCCCCGGCCATTACCGATTTTATTTTCATGGTCAAGAAATCATCCTATATGTTCATTACCGGGCCGGAAG
>JBNKDB010000055.1:0-4841 GCA_050288045.1 Anaerolineales bacterium
AAGCAGCATCCCAGATCACCACCCCATTGAATGCTGATTTGTATTCTTGAATGATGGCTTTGTAATCCCCAGTTTCTTGGACATCGAAGCCATATTGGGATTGATAGTATTCCAGGTTACGCAGATCCTGATTCCCAACCATCTCTCGATATTTGCCGAACCACAATTCATCACTGATGAATTCTTCATTGGTGGTGCGGTCGGAGAGCTTATCGTAAAATCCGTAATTCAAATAAATGCGGGTAGTATCCCGATTGAGAATACCTTGAATCGAGGCGCAAGTCAGCTGCTCTGCAAATACTAAATTAGAACAATCAATCAGGTGAATGGGGGCTGTATCTGGCATGCTTTTCTCCTCGATGCGCTTTATCGCTAAGCCTTGGTTTAACTTTCAATGATCTCCCGCAATAGTTCCCGATAATAACAATAATTCTCGAAAGGCACTTCAGCCCGCACGCGTCCATCCGCCAACGGGATATAGCCCCCATCGGCCAGCAGCGGCGGCACTTTTTGCTCAAGCTCTCTATGAATGGCCTGCTTGCCGTTGCGCAGCGCATCCAGATCAATCCCACCGATCAGGCGCAAATCACGCCCAAACTCCCGGCGCAGGTCACCATAGTCCATCGCCGCCACGTTCACCTCTGAAGCCCACAAACAATTGAAGCCCCCCTCTAACATTACCGGGATGAGGGCACGCGCGTTGGCATAGGTTCGCAAGATAAATACTTCCACACCATGCTCGCGCAGCACCTCCATCAGGGGCCGATAATGCGGAAGCACAAACTCGCGGTACATTTGTGGCGAGATCAGCGCCCCGTGATTATCCCCAATCGCCTCAGAGAAAACGGCTGCATCCACTTTCACCTTACTCAGAATTTTTTCCGTTAGTCGGGCCGTAAATTCGCCCTGCATCTCCAGCATAGCGTGGATAAATGCGGGATCGTCGTAAAGCAGATAACTGATTTGGGTAAAGCGCCGGGAAGCATCCACTCCCAGGGTCTGGAAAAAGCCCTGGTGCACGCGCAGCATAACCACCTCGCCGCGCTCCCGGCTTTGCCGCGCAGTCTTCAACCAACCGGCAGGCAGGCGCACCGGGATATTGGGTTTCAACCGTTGCCGGAATCCATCCAGGTCTTTGGTTGTCGTCGGCCAGATAGTAGGTTGAGGAATGGGATAAACATCTGGTTGGATTTCAAAGCGCCTATCGGTTGGGAAAAGATCAATAATTTCCACCCCTTTGGGCAAACCCTGGGTATGCCACACAGCGAGCACATCACTGCGAATCCCTTCCTCGAAATACGGCACCCGGTCGGGGCAGCCGTACGACATCGTCTCCAGGAAACGCTGACGGCTTTTCATGATCTATTTTTATCACGAACGCAGCGTTTTGTCGATTAAAAAGAATTGCCCCGGCTGGGATGAGGCCGGGGCAGGTGCAAAGAGGGATGACTTGCAAAACTCTTAGTACATACCAACTTGTTGTAAAGCAGAACTCATACGTTGGTATCCATCCTGGTTACTATGGCCACTCATGCCATAAACCAACATCGCCAGGTCCAGGCCGCGCATTCTGGTGTTCTCGATAATACGCACAGACACGTTCATATCGAGCTTACCATCCAGATAATCTTTTACAGCCCAGAAGGCATAAAAGTGATCGATTTGTCGAATTGATTGTGCCGCCATCGTGGTACCTCCGTACTAAAATCTTTACTAAGAAAACGGACAAATGGCGGATTTGTTTCAGTATTCAAATAACAAAATTGAAAGGTGGGTCAAATATATAACAAAAAATCCGGGCACTTGCCCGGATCTTTAGCGTGTCTCCCGAAATTAGTACAGGCCAGCGTTTTGCAGCCATGAATTCATACGATAATAACCATCCTGGTTTTTATGCCCGCTCAAACCATACACCAACATCGCCAGCCTGACACCGCGCAGTCCTGAATTATTGATAATCCGCACAGACATGTCTAGGTCCAGACGACCATCCAGATAACCTTTGATCGCCGAATAAGCATTGGATTCAATATCAGTAGCAGGCTGATTCACCATGAGATTCCCTTGTATGATATAAAATGGAAAACAAAATATGCCATGCTTATGTTACCAGGGTTTGCCAAAAATTAAATTTACAGATTTGAAAGATACAGGCCCCTGGCAAAACAATCAGGAAAATGATTGATCAAAACGCCCCTACCATCCGCCTCGCCGCCTCAGAAGAAGCCCCAACGCTTACCGCGCTCACCTTGCGATCAAAAGCACATTGGGGCTATGACGTTGAATTCATGTCCGCCGCAGTAGCCGAGCTGACCATCACGCCAGAATACATTCTGCAGCACGCCGTCTTCATCTTGCAGGCTGACGATGAGATCCTTGGTTATACCAGCTTCGTCGATCAGGGCGAGGAGCTCTTACTCGACAATCTTTTTATCGAACCAGCACACATCGGCAAGGGTTATGGCCGGATACTCTGGCAGCACGCCGTGGATTATGCCCGCCGGGCCAGTTGCCAGGCCATCATCCTGGTCGCCGATCCCAACGCTGTACCCATTTATGCTCATCTTGGCGCAGTACAATACGGCGAAGAAGCTTCCAATATCCAACCCGGCCGCACATTACCCAAAATGCGGTTCACTTTATAGGACATGAACACATCTACCAACCCACTAAGCCCACAGATTTTAGATTGGATCCGCGCAGTAAGTGGCTCGGACTCACAGGTCAGCGCCGTGAAGAAACTTTCCGGCTCGACCTCTACTACGCTCCATCGCCTGGATATCAGCCGCGGGGCGCAAACCTTGCCCCTGGTTTTGCGCTTGTTCGACAACACCGAGTGGCTGGCCGAAGAACCCGAACTTGCCCGGCACGAAGCCAGCAACTTACAAATGGTCAGCAAAGCCGGGATCGCCGCCCCAGAATTGGTCGGCTTTGACGAAAGCGGTGAGTTCTGTGGCGTGCCTGCCATCCTGATGACGCGCGTACCCGGCGAGATCAACCTGCTCCCCAAAGATATGGATACCTGGCTGCATGAAATCGCTACTGCCATCCAACCCTTGCACCATATTGAAACCGGCCATTATCCCTGGAAGTATTTTCCATATAATGATGTTGCACAACTCGCAGTTCCCGAATGGACCGATATTCCTGAAGTCTGGGCGCGCGCTATCGAGGTCGTGCAAGGGCCGTGGCCCGATTTTCAACCTTGCTTCATCCACCGCGATTATCATCCCATGAATGTGCTCTGGCAAGGTGAACGCCTGAGCGGCATTGTCGACTGGCCGAATGCTTGTCTCGGCCCAGCGGGTATCGACCTGGGTTGGTGCCGCGGGAACTTGAGCAGTATGTACGGCGTCGAAATTGCCGACCGTTTCCTGGAAATTTATCTAGAAGTTGCTGGAACAACTTTCACCTACGACCCTTTCTGGGACTTACTGGTGATCATCGAAACGCTTCCCGGCCCACCCGAAGTTTACGAACCCTGGCTCGAATTCGGTCTTGACCATCTCACCTCCGAATTGGATCACATCCGCCTGGAGCAATACCTGCAAAGCGTATTGGCGCGCATTTAGTCGAGCACACTTATTGTTATGATATAATCCCGCCGAGCCTCCTCAACTACATACCCCAATTACATACGCACCCATGCGCCAATTTACGTTTAATTGGCGGGCTGGAATTTTTTATTTATTTTGCCATGTCTTTTTGGCAAAACATACCCCGGAGCAATATCATGAAACAATACATCAAAGACCGCTTCAATGCGGCTATTCTCGATAAAGTGATGCAGCGCTATGCCATCGATCCAGACAAGATTACCGCACTGGATGGTTTCGAGAGCTTTATCTACGAATTTCAACGGAATGGGGCAGACTACATTCTGCGCATCACGCACACGGAACGCCGCAACGAAAACCTGATCCACGGCGAAGTCGATTGGATCAACTACCTGGCCGCAGGCGGGGCAGGCGTTTCGCAAGCCATCCTTTCCAAAAATGGGGAACTGGTCGAAAAAGTTACCGATGACCACGGTGAATATTTTCTGGCAACCGCCTTCACCAAAGCACCGGGCAAACCACCCTGGGAAATCGGTTGGTCACCGCAAATCTATGTGAATTATGGCCGCTTATTAGGCCGCATCCATGCCTTGAGCAAACAATATACCCCCACAAACCCGGCCTGGCAGCGCATGCAATGGGACGATCCAGTTATGCTGGACATCGAGGCCAACCTGCCCGCTACAGAAACCAAAGCCTTGGGCGAATTCTATAAGATCAATTCTCACATCAAAGCGTTACCCAAAGACCCGGCCGGGTTTGGCCTGATTCACTTCGATGCCCACCCTGCCAACATGTTCGCCACCGAGGACGGGCAGTTGACGCTGTTCGATTTTGACGACTGCTGCTACGGCTGGTACATTTACGACATTGCTATGGTGCTGTTCTATAACGTGATGCACGCCTGGGAAGACGGCAATGAGCCTGAGTTTACCCGCAATTTCATGACTAATTTCCTAAACGGCTACACGCAAGAAACCGAATTAGACCCCAAATGGCTCAAAGAACTACCCTGGTTCCTCAAACTGCGCGAAGTCGACCTGTACGCCCTCATCCACCGCGATTTCGACCTGGAAGATCTTGACGAGTGGTGTACGCGCTATATGCGCGGCCGAAAATACCGCATCGAAAACAACATCCCCTACATCGACTTCGATTTCGAATCGCTCGCCAATCTAGTTTAGATTGGTTTATCGAACAAAGCTGATCATCGCCGGGCTGACTTTAGCCCGGCTTTTTCTTATCCACTTCAAATCCAAATATACCACTTGACAGCCAAATAGT
>JBNKDB010000056.1:0-3695 GCA_050288045.1 Anaerolineales bacterium
CAATTCCGTTATGATTTTGGTAACTAACCGTTTATATTTGGAATCAATTGAGGGTTCTAAACGGTCAGTTCCTCTGGTAATGTTCTTATATGGGGGAGAAAAATCAGCTTGACGCCCACCATAGACAGGATTTTTGTAAAAAGTTTCATCCGGTATAAACTCTTTTAGGCATTGATTGGGTTTTATGAAATTAATCGGAAATCATACAATTCGAGCATGGTTCTTGCAGTATAATATGCAAAGCTCATGAGGAATGATAGAAGGCAATATACAATTTTACAAAGCGGGTTAGATATTGCTTTAGCAATGCGGATGATTTTATGACTGCTTCTGAAGAACTTGTAGGCAAAAGGATCGGCAAATACCAGTTCATGGAATACCTGGGCTATGGTGCAATGGCCCGGGTCTATAAGGCGTATCACACCACGTTGGATCGTTACGTTGCGATCAAGTTGCTCCATCCCCATTTTGCCAGTGATCGCGACTTTGTCGATCAGTTCAAGCGGGAAGCCAAGAACCTGGCCACACTGCGGCACCCCAATATCGTACAGGTCTATGACTTCGATATCGTCGATAATATGCCTTATATGATCATGGAATTTATCGATGGCCCAACCCTCAAGAACGTGATCGATGAAACCAGTCGCCGTCATGTACGCGTCTCGTTGAGTAAGAGTGTGCGCATCATTATGAACATCGGCGTGGCGTTGTCCTATGCCCATAAACGCAGTATGGTGCACCGCGATGTCAAGCCCAGCAACGTCATGCTGGAGAAGAGCGGGCGCGTCGTGCTGGCCGACTTTGGGCTGGCGAAATTGCTGACCGGAAAACGCATGACCATCTCGGGTACGGTGAAGGGGACTCCGGCATATATGTCACCCGAGCAAGGTTTGGGCAAGTCTGGGGAAGCGCGCTCGGATATTTATTCCCTGGGGGTGATCTTCTACGAACTGGCAACCGGGAAATTACCCTTCGACTCCGATAATCCATTGGCGATTGCGATGAAGCACGTCAATGAGCCGTTGAAGTCGCCCAAGAATTATGTACCCGAACTACCGGATCGCATTGAAGCCATCATCATGAAGACCATGGAGAAGGACCCGGCCAAGCGCTATACCACCGTCGACCAATTACTCCAGGACTTGCGCAGTTTCACCCGGCAGGTAAAAACTACCAAGCTGCCGACTGCCAAACTTTCATTGATCGACTCGGTAGCCACCCCGATTCCAGATACCAATGTGGATGCGCAGGTATCCCTGCACTTTGTCGATACCGGCCAGATCCTCAATCTGGAACGCGGCAATGAATACACCATTGGACGGCGTTACCAGAATCAGCCCGTGATCCCCGACATCGACCTGACACCCTTCAAAGCTTATGAATGGGGCATTTCTCGCTTGCATGCCAAGATTTATGTCAGTGATGATGATGTCAAGGTGACCGATTTGGGTTCTTCCAATGGCACCTGGGTGAGTGGTGAGAAGCTGCCCCCCAATGTCCCGCGTTCTATGCGCCACGGTGAAATTTTCTTCTTGGGCAAGCTGCGGATCCAGGTACTGATTTACGACATCGAGGCCAAGTAATCGCCAAGTAATTTAAAATTTGAAAACCTGCCTCAAGAGTGGCAGGTTTTTTTATTTAAGTGGGGGTGAAACGGTGACTGTTTATTTACTTGGGTAAGCTGCCAACCAATCAGGGAGTTGATCGAGCAGGGTGTGCATGATGTGCCGGGTGACCTGTTTGTAGGCCTTGTGGTTGCCGTAAGCCTCGCCGCTGGTCTCGCTTACCAGGTCGCTGACCCCGCGCAAGATCAGCAAGTCGACGTTGTGCCTGGCGGCCACGTAAGCCACCGCCCCCGATTCCCAATCACCGGCGATTGCTCCGTATTTTTCTCGCAGCATAGGCAGTTCAGCGGGGATTAGGTCGCGGTCGCCGGAGACGATCATGGCGGGAGTAACCGGATAGGGATAGGGCTGCGGTAACCAGGATAGATCGAGCGCTGTGGTGTAATGGTCGATGGCGGTTTGGAAATCGCCGATCTGGTTGACGATGTCATAGACCAATGCTCCGGTTCCCAGAATAATGGCTTCGCGTTCCACGTCCCCGGCGAACCCACCGCAGGTGCCCAGGTTTACCAGTAAATCCGGCTGCCAGCGATCCAGGACATACTGAGTCCCGGCCGCGGCGGCGATCTTCCCCCAGCCGGTTTGCAGAAAGACGGGTGAGATATCCTCGCCATTCACCAGGGTAATCGGTTCGAACCATTTGCCGACTGGAGCCGTGTGTATCTGTGCAGCTGGAAAATAATCCGTGGTGGCCTGCCATTCAGAATTGGCGCATACCAGCACAACGATGTTGACTTTTTTAGATTGTTCCATGTTTGTTCCCTTCAGGGTAGCCACACGCGTAGCATGTCGTCACTCAGTCCGATGCCCAGCAGCAGACCGTCAGTATCGAGGTTCACGGCGGCCAGGTTGGTGGTCAGTTTGCCATCCAGCGCCAATTCCCAAACAACCTCAGCGCCGTCTGTACTCCGCTGGATAGCAGCGATCGTGGTCAGGGATTGGTTGGGCAGCACGATCTCGGGCCGGCCATCGCCGTTGAAATCTCCGGCCACGGCCATGTCCAGGTTGCGGGTGCCAATTACGTGGGAGGTGTAGCCCCGCACAGCAGCTACGCTTTCGAGCCGATCTCCGCTCAATTGGAAAAACTCAACCACTCCGTTGATGTGCGGCGTAAGTACATCGACCAGTTCAAGCTCACCATTGGGGCCGAAAGGGGCGACGGCCATCTGGTTGCGCCAGCGATAGCCCTGGCCGATGGGATCACTCTGTGCCAGCAGTTCACCGGTTTCGCTAAAAACCGCCAACTGCGCACCTTGTCCGGCATCGCTTAAAGTAACGATGATTTCTCTCTCGTTATCACCGGTGATGTCTACCCAGATTGGGGCAATGCCTTCGACCACTTTGCCATCCGGGATGGGGATCGTACGAATAATGGCGGGTTCGGGGTTGGTGGTCACCAGGGTGATGCTTTCGGCTTCGATGGCGTCGCCCAATACGCCGTGATCGTAACGCTGGCTGGGGCTGCTGAGCAGCAAGAGGTTGCCATCCCCATCGGTCAGCAAGCGTGCATCCGGCAGCGCATTGACTGGTAAAACAGTGTCATTTGTGTTCAGGTCGTTTTGCTGGGTGAGATAAGCGAGCGTGCCGCTATCGGCGGTCCAGGCGGGGAAGGTAAGCGGCGAAGTGGTATCCAAAGGCCCAGTAAGCAAATTGACACGATCTCCCGAAACCTGGAGCGCAGGTGGCATCCCGGCCGGAAGTTGCGCCGGGGCAAGCTCGAACTCATCTGACTGGCCATCGACAATTGTAAATGCCTGGAGGCCGCCGTCTTCCAGGGCGACGATCCATAAGCTGCCGTTTTGGTACGGTGTGCCAACTACCCAAACCGGCGTGCCCGCCAGGGGAATATCCAGTGTGGTAACGTCCGGAAAACTGCTTTGCCCGGCCACAAGGCGGTTGCCGTCTGGGGCATTGTTCACCAGACCGAACATGACCGGCGCGTTTGGAGTCGCTGTGGTTGTGGCTTCAGTCGCGTTACTTGATGGTGGCAGGGTTGTGTCGGTGATTACCAATGCAGTTGCAGGTATTGGCTGGGCACTTTGACAGGCGGCCAGTGTTGCCGCGACGATC
>JBNKDB010000057.1:0-4302 GCA_050288045.1 Anaerolineales bacterium
TGCCTACCGCAGCTACGATGGCTCTCACCTGCACAAAGAAGGCGCTATCGATTTTTCCATTGACCTGGCGAAGCTCATCCAGCCTTATCTAGTAGCTTCTATCAAGTAATTTATGCTAATCAGGTTGCAGGCCCCAGCCGCGGCCATGAAAGCACAATCCTACCATTAACAATGGGCACACCGTAGAACTTAGCTAACGCGAAGATCTGCTGGACCAGGGTGGTCTATATTGTACGCTATATAATCAACAATTCCTGGAGCAGAAAATTTGAAATCGGTATAATATACTTTTCAGAAACAGATTCCTGACTAAGGAAATCTGGAGTTGGGTTATATGAGTTTCACTTCATTCATCTTCGTCGGTTTCCTAATCCTCTTTTTCCTTTTTTGGCCGCTGACCAAAAAGAATTACACCGTCCGCCTGGTCTACCTGGTGCTGGCTTCGTTCGTCTTCTATGGTTGGGTCGATTGGCGCTTGATCTTCTTTCTGATCGCCGTCAACCTGGTTTCTTATTGGGGCAGTAAACTGCTTGGCAAAGATACCCCGCACCGTAAGGCTTTTCTAATTTTCAGCGTGCTCTTCAACGCTGGGTTATTGGTCTTCTTCCGATACAAAGGCATCCTATTCGCCAACACCGCTGGAAAATTCGACATCGCTTCGTTGGGAGTCAGTTTCTACACCGTGCAGGCGGTCAGTTATCTATTCGATGTCTACCAGGGCCGGGTAGCCCCGGCTAAAACCTTGTTGGTCTTTTTCGCCTACCAATCGATGTTCCCCAAACTGACCGCCGGACCAATCGAACGCTCCGGGAAACTGCTGCCGCAGTTAGAACAAATTCACACCACCACCGAACAGGACCGTTGGGAAGGTCTAAAACTGGTCGCCATCGGCTACTTCAAGAAAGCAGTGATCGCCGATAACCTGGCTGTCTACGTAAACGCTGGTTTCGACAACCCGGCGAGCGAATATACCCACCCCCTTTTCTGGTGGTTGATCATCACCGCTTTTGCCTTCCAACTCTACTATGATTTCAGTGGCTACAGCAACATCGCCCGTGGACTGGCGCGCTGGATGGGTTACGAGCTATCCATGAACTTCGACCACCCCTACATTGCTACCTCAATGAGTGAATTCTGGACGCGCTGGCATATCAGTTTTTCCAACTGGCTGCGCGATTACATCTTCATACCGCTCAGTCGCACGCACTGGGGCCGCAGGACAAAACATCATAATATGTGGATCACCTTGTTATTCTCAGGTTGGTGGCATGGTGCAGGTTGGATGTACATCATCTGGGGCAGCTTACACGCGCTGTTCATCAGTATCGAGCACTGGACAGGCTGGCACCTGCGTCTGAAGGACAAGTCCTGGGGGCGCTGGCTGGCCGTGATCCTAGTCAACTTCCAGGTTTGGATCGCCTGGGTATTCTTCCGGGCCAACACACTAACACAAGCTGGCCTCATCCTGAAAACCATGTTTTTCTTAGGCCTGAAAAGATATGCCTTCATCAACCCTACGTTAGTATACTTGCTCATTTTAGCCGCATTCCCCGAGTTCCTGCATGCACTTAATCTAAAAGTAGAAGAGGCTATCCCAACCAAATGGCGTCCGGCCGCAGAAATCGGGATGGTCGCATTTTTTTTGATCGTGACCATCTTCCTGCGCGCTCCTGAGACCGAGTTCGTTTATTTCCAATTCTAGGTAAAAATGATCAAAGAACGTGCCACCCTTACCCTTATCATCGTATTTCCCCTGATTGTGCTGCTCAGCTATTTCAAAACGGAGCTGCTGGCTTCCCAGCAGGCCGACTGGTTGGAAGAAAACCGCTTCTGGATAATGAAAACTCACCGGAGCGATACCTTCGACATCATCCTGATCGGAGACTCGCGCGTAAATCAAGGCTTATCGCCAGCCGCTATGCAGACCGTACTCAAAGATCTAACTATCTTGAATTTGAGTTTTATAAAAGGAGGGCTAAACCCCGAAATATTCACACTGGCCGAACAGCGGTTGTCATCCACCAGCGCACAGCCCATTGTCGTGATGGGAATTACACCACTTGCGCTAACCCCACTTGCCAACCAAAACACATATTATCACAAGTATCTGGAAAAACCATCTTACGAAAGATTCTTCTATTTACATCTAACGCCAGTGTTGATATTTTTTTCCCCCATCACCCCCGAGACCCTGCTAGAGTACTTACAATTTACGCCTTCTACCAACAATCATGTAGTGATCAAGGAATATTTTGATGACGGCTGGATCGCCTCCCAGTACTCGCAGGATGATCCCAATTCGACCTTGGTGACCTATAATAATGTATTTACTGACAATCAGGTTTCGGAAGAATCAGTTCGTGAATTAATTGCTCAGACACAGCAATGGACACAGCAAGGTATCCAGGTGTTTGGCTTCCGTTTTCCCAGCACACAAAAAATCGTAACCTTAGAGGATGAGTTTAGTGGATTCGACGAAGCCTCCCTGCAGGATGCATTTAAACAGGCTGGCGGCATCTGGATCAATATCCCCACAGATGCCTACCGCAGCTACGATGGCTCTCACCTGCACAAAGAAGGCGCTATCGATTTTTCCGTTGACCTTGCGAAACTCATTCAGTCCTATCTGACCACTCCGGCCGAATAACCCCACTTCTTCTAAACCATCAAGCTTTGGCCTTGCGCCACCACTGAACCATAATCACCGAGATGACCACTACCAGCATCCCGGCGGCTTCCAACCAGGTGACGCGTTCGTCCAGAAAGATCCAGGCCAGCACCGCGATCTGGATCAGCATGGTATTGTTGATGATCCCGGACTCCATGGCACTGAGTGTACGCAGGGTATGATTCCACAAGGTGAAAGCAAAAGCCGTGTTGATCACCGCCAACCAGACGATCAAGCCCCAGGAGAACAGACTCAGATGCGGAACCCCTTCGACCACTAAGGCGATCACCATCATCAAAATTGAGCCAATCCCCATACTGACCACCGTCACCGTAAGCGGATGCAGGCGGCCGTCGCGGTTGGCGTAGCGCCCCATTATAGCTGCCACCGAAGTTGCTAGCACATTCACGGCTGCGATGATGTACCCAATCACTTGCGCTTCTGGAATAGCAACCGGATAGAAGTACAGGTACACACCTACCATGAACATGCCAATCCCCGCCCACTGCAAACCGGTCGGGAATTCCTTTAATGTGGGGATACCTAGCAGGGTAATCACAACAGCACTGAAATTGAGCATCAGGCTGAAGGTGATCGCCGGGAGATACTTCAGTCCCAGGAATTGGGAGGATTGCGTGATCGTATAATAAACTACGCCCAACGCCAGCAGCCCAAGCCAATCCCGCCGGGTGAGTGCTTTCAGACGGGTAGCCTTCGGAGAACGTAAGTAGAACGGCAGCAAGACCAGAAAAGCCAGAAAATAACGCAACCCGGCAAAAGTAATTGCTGGAATATCTTGCAAACCAAACTTCACGATCACCCAGGAAGTCGACCATAAAAAGGTGACGAAGAAAGCTTGCAGGATGGCAGTAACTCGGGGATTTTTCGTTTGACTCATGGCCTCAATCATAATCGAGAGGCTGGCTTTAGGGTAGCAAATCCTCATTTTCCTCCGTTTTTCGAAAAACAGTACCTTTTTCCTATTCAAAACCCCTAAATCCGCCCACATATGGGAGCTTGCAAAACGGTTAGGTAGGCCCTAAAACTGTGGATAACCATGTGTATACTGTGGATAAACGCATTAAACTGGGGAAAACCTGTCTATTTATTAAGAAGCGATTAACAAATCATACCCCCATATATGGGGGGTGATTTTAAGTGGCTTTACAGATATAGGAAAGTGAATAGAAAGCGCAAAATGCTTATCCCCGAATACACAATTCATCCCAATTTTATCCCGGACTCTGCTGGGGATAGATTCGCGGAGACTCGCCCCCACAAACACGGGCTCTAAAAATTGGCTCCCCTGTATATATCATGAATCCGGCCCTCAACAAACTTTACCCACATATCCACAGGCCCTACTAAGATTACTATATTAACTTAATTATCCCCATGTGAATAAATTAAAAAGAATAACTCCTTAAAAAGAATCATTCGTTAATTTCCCAGCCGTAATCTATAAGTACACCATTCTAATATAGCCCAACACTAAATAAGCATTTTTTGTTTTCAACAGCGTATTTTTGAAAAGCAAATACGTTATACTTATATCAGACTATTTTAGGAATATTTCAACCAATGGAAGGAGAAAGATTGTGAGCACAACGCTTACTTTTTTTGGACACGCAACC
>JBNKDB010000058.1:0-2588 GCA_050288045.1 Anaerolineales bacterium
GACTTCGTAGCCAAAATCGACGTGCCCCGGAGTATCGATCAGGTTGAGCTCGTAAGCTTGCCCATCGGAGGCTGTATAATTCATGCGCACGGCGGAGGCTTTGATGGTGACGCCTTTTTCGCGTTCCAAATCCATGGCGTCGAGCACTTGCTCGGTCATATCACGGTCGGAAATGGTACCAGTGATTTGCAGCAAACGGTCGGCCAGGGTAGATTTGCCGTGGTCGATATGCGCGATAATACAGAAATTACGAATATGATCAAGTTGCATAGCGGGGGGTAGTATAACCGATTTTAGGTGAATTGGCGCTTGAGGATTTTGAGTTACTGGTTGGCGATCAAGCGGCATCCCACGCGGAAATGATGCTTGAAAGAATTCCTGCGAACACCGGGTAACACTGATAACCTGGCCTTAATCAAGGATGTTAATGACTTCAAAATTAAATCAGAATGACTGAAAGACCCTGGAAATCCCCATTATTTCCACCTGAAGCGTTCGTGAACAGCGATCAATGGCGATCTAAACAGATCGCCATTGATCGCTATTCATCAGCTAAGATGTGCATCGCATCCAGCTTGGTCTTCAAAGCACTGCTGGAGGGTTCCACCAATACCTCCCCATTGGGAAACCGAATGGTCGGAACACTGCGATTACCGTTATTTACCTGTTCAACGTAAGCCTGGCCTTCGGGATCACGGTTGATATCGACATAATCGTAAGGAATACCGCGCTCATCTAAGATTTTGCGAGCGCGGTAGCAGTCTGGACAATACTTGGTAGCATAGAATACGATCTTGGCGACCTCGGTCATGGCACTCAACTCGTCAGATTATCGCAGGACTAACGGCAGGATCATTGCCAGAATGATGATCACACCGATTACCGCCATAATCTTCTGGCTGCGAGTCATCTCATTCTTCTTTGGCTTTTTTGAATTTTTCTTCTGGGCCATTTTTATTACTCCTTTTTTGGTAGACCGATGACGGAAGACGGGGGACGGAAAACCACATGGGATCAAGCAATTTATTCTCGGTCTTCCATCTTCTGTCCCCGGACTTTTTCTAAGCTTTTCGTTTCACCGTGGCAGTTTTCAGGGCTTCTTCCAGCTCTTCCAGCGTGACCGGCTTGAAAACATAGGCATCCGCACCTAAATCCATAGCGGTATCTACTTGAATATCGGCAGCCTCCGATGAAAGCATAATGATGGGTAAATCCTTCCATTCCGGGCGACGACGCACAAACTCCAGCAAATCAATCCCGGATACACCGGGCATGTTGATATCCAACATCAACACATCTGGACGTTCGCCATCTAGCAATTTTTTAGCCGCGAGGCGGGCATCACAAAAGGAGCGCGTTTCATAATCCAGCAATTGCAACATTAATTTGACAGCCTTGATCATCTCCCCATCATCATCCACGTACCAGATGCTTTTCAAACGCCGAATCTCCTCATGATAAATGCGCCTTTACTGTTTCTGCCAGGCTAGCGTTCATTTTTGGTGCAACAGAAATTTCCTCTAGGCTAGCCGAACGGATAGCTTCGACTGAACCGAAATACGATAACAAGGCCTTACGACGGGAGGGGCCTATGCCAGGAATGGCGTCAAGCTGCGAGGCCAAACCCAATTTCGT
Source organism: Anaerolineales bacterium (assembly GCA_050288045.1). GTDB lineage: Bacteria > Chloroflexota > Anaerolineae > Anaerolineales > UBA11579 > JAFGRA01. Next base: position 1,636 of record JBNKDB010000058.1, read on the forward strand.
CCGGCGGTTACGATGTGCGGTGATGGCAAAACGATGCGCTTCGTCCCGAACACGTTGTACTAAGTATAATCCCTCTGATTTTCTTGGCAATAGGACAGATTGCACTTTTCCAGGGATGAATATCTCTTCTTCGCGTTTTGCCAGGCCCACCACGGGGATTTTCTCGAGGATATCGAACTCTTCCAGCACTTTGACGGCCCGGCTCAACTGTCCTTTGCCCCCATCTACGATCAACAAATCAGGCAACGAAGCGAAGGAACGGTCTGGCTTCTTGCCGGGCTGATCCCCGGTTTCTTGGGCAGTCTGCCAGCGGGCGAAACGCCGCCTGAGCGCCTCTTCCATGCTGGCAAAATCATCCGGCCCGCCAGTCACCGTGCGGATGTTGAAACGACGGTAATGCGCTTTCTGGGGTACCCCCTGCTCAAAAACCACCATACTGGCGGTGATAGCGGTGCCCTGGGTGTTGGAAATATCGTAGCATTCGATGCGGTTGGGCGGCTCTGGCAACTCCAGATATTTTTGCAGGTCGGCCAAAGCCTGTTCCTGCTTGTGGGTATCGGTTTCCCACTGGGCTTGCAAAGCGTTCAAGGTTTCGGCCGCGTTTTCGGCCGCCATCTGCACCAGTTCGCGCTTTTGCCCGCGCTGGGGAATCAGCATCTTCACCTTTTTCCCATCCCGCTTGTTGTTCAACCACTCTTCGATGATTTTAGTCTCTTCGATCTGCTGGGGCAGCATCACCTGCGAAGGGATCACCGGAACCTGATCGTAGAATTGCTTGATGAACTCAGAAAGCACATCTGCATCCGGCGTGTCATCAGTGCCTTCCATGAGAAAATACTCGCGCCCGATCAACTTGCCGCCGCGGATAAAGAAAACCTGCACGCAGGCTTCCCGTTCTGAACGCGCCATGGCGATGACATCCGAATCGACATAATCGCTGGGAAAAACCACCT
>JBNKDB010000059.1:0-3434 GCA_050288045.1 Anaerolineales bacterium
GCAAGATCGCCCGCTATATCCCCTCGAAGGGATAGCGCATTACGCATGCAAAGTCGAAAGCTCCTTCACTCAATGAAGGAGCTTTTTTGTTTTTAGTGAAGGGCGGAATAAAGCTTATCGCAGAGGATGCAGAGTAAAGCATAGAAAAAACCGGCATAACTTCAGTGTATCTTTGTGCTCTCGGCTGTAAAATTTTCAAAGACCTTGTACAATAAAGAGATCATTGCAGGTTTTGTTTATGATTAAAGCTTCGAGAAGGAGGCGAAATGCCTGACCAAACATTCAACCAGAACGTTGTGATCCTGACCGGGGCGTCCAGTGGGATCGGTTATGAGTTGGCTTTGCTGCTGGCCGAGCAGGGCGCCTGGCTGGCGCTGGCCGCTCGGCGTGCTGAGCGCCTGGAAGAATTGGCCGTAAAGTGTCGCGAACTGGGCGGCCGGGCGCTGATCGTACCGACGGACGTAGCCGTTGAAATGGACTGTAAGGCGCTGGTCGAACGCACGGTTGCCGAATATGAGCGCATCGATACCTTGGTCAATAACGCCGGGCGTACGATGTGGGCGCGCTTCGATGAATTGCAAACCCTGGAACCGCTGCACACCATCATGCAGGTCAATTATTTCGGCAGCGTGTACTGCACGCATTACGCTTTGCCGTATCTCAAACAGACCAGAGGTCGCATCGTAGCCATTTCCAGCATGACCGGCAAGACCGGTGTGCCCATGCGCACCGGGTATTCGGCCAGCAAGCATGCCCTGGTGGGTTTCTTCGAGGCGCTGCGCGTGGAGTTGCAGGGCAGCGGGGTGACGGTATCCTTGATCTTCCCCGATTTTGTGGCGACGGAAACGCGCTACCAGGCCTTTGGCGCCGATGGTGCGGTGGTTGGGGAGAGCCATGTGCGTGAAGGTGAGATCATGAGTGCCAGGGCGTGCGCCCGCCTGATGCTGCGTGACATGGAGCAACGTAAGCGCCAGGACTTGATGTCATTGCGTGGCAAACTTGGCCAATGGGTCAAGTTGATAGCTCCCGGTGTGGTCGATAATATCGCCCGCCGGGCGATAGAAAAAGGGAAGTAGGATAGAAGTGTGAATTAAGAATTAGGATTTATGGAGGAAATTTATCACGATGTCCACCTTGCAGTCCACGAATAACGATATTCGATGCACGTTTTACGGTGCACGAATTTTGTCTCACGTTTCTCGAATCCCCCTTTTTAAAGCCGCACACGGCCCAAAGGTAGAGGACTTCGGACCGTGCACGGCTATTCAGGAGGAGGAGATTTATGTTGCGGGGAGGAGAAGGATGTTGGAAAATAAGTGGAATAAACGATCCCTCTCCTCCGGGCGATATGTTCGCGATAAAAAGTTAGCGGTTATCGATTTTAACTTTGGCAGTTTCTATTTGGGTGAAACCATCCAGCAACCAGGCAATGAAAGCGGCGGACACGCCGCGTTTTGTGTGGTTTTCGATCTGTAGGGTTTTGTTCTTTTTGGCTGCTAGAAATTTTTTCTCAGACATCAAGTTCGCTCTCCATAAATTGTTGTCGAGGTTGATTGCTACCCCTATTATATGGAGAATGACCCCAAGTGGCCTGACTGTTTGGTAAGCTTACTGAACGGTTAGGTTCTGGGTGGCAAGTCTTTCACCAGGTCATCGATCTGGTAGTCCGGCCGCCAGTAGAGGGAAATTTTTGTGCCGGCCCCTAACTCCGCCCCAATGAAAATATTAGCACCGATCAAGGCCGCGCGTTCTTTCATGCCCGCTAACCCATAATGCTTCTTGGTGAGTAGGCCAGGAACATCCAGTTCGTCTTCGATCTTGAAGCCGATGCCGTTGTCTCTTATGGTCAGGTCAACGACGGACGCGGTGATCTCACCGTAAATGTGGATCTCGCTGGCTTGGGAATGGCGGACGGCGTTTTCGCAGGCTTGTTGGATCACCCGGAATAGGTGCATTTCAATTTCCGGATCGAAGCGCACATCGCTGGGGGGAACGTTCAGCAATATCTCTGTTTCTGGCTCCACGCGGTCTGTCAGTTCGTCCACCAATTCAGTCAGGCCGGTATGCAGCCCAAAGTTCAACATCGGCGGGCGCAAGCGCTGCACCGTATCCCGGATGAGGTCGATCAGCAACTGGTAGTTCTCTCGAACGGTTTCATTGGGAGTGTCGTCATCGAGGTGGATGATCATGGCACCCAATTGGCCGAGCACTTCATCATGCAGGTCGCGCGCTAGGTTTTGGCGCTCAGTCTCCTGGGCGTTGATCATGCGGCGAGTGAGGTGTTGCAGTTGTTGGTTGGCCTTTTGCAGCGTTTCCTGGATGTTTTTGAGTTCGGTAATATCACGCCCAACGGATTGATATTCGACGATTTCTCCGGCTTCGTTGAATAAGGCATGGTCTTGCCATTGCAGCCAGCGAATTTCCCCGTTAGGCAATCGATTGCGGATTTCAAGCGTGGCATTCGGGTTATTAAGGGTGAGTTCTTTGACATTTTCTAGATGGTCCTGGTAATGGACCTGATCGGCTTCGTAAATATCGGCGGCGCGATGATGGCCGATCCAATATTCGGCTGGCTTTCCGAAGAACTGGCAGTAGGCGTCATTAACGAAGGTATAGGTTGCATCTGGTTGCCAACGGCAGATCAGTTCGGTCTGAGCACTGACCACCGCGCGGTAACGCGCTTCGCTTTCCCGTAAGGCCGCTTCAGCTTCCATCCGCTCGGTCATGTCGAAGGTGTGTACCAACACCTGATCCGGCGGCACATAGGCGCTGATTACTTGCAGATAGCGCTCTTGTCCGGTCGTACGCATGGTGTAAGGGGTCTCGAGCTTGCAAACCCCTCGCTTGTCTAGGCTTTCTTTTAATGTGCCCAGAATAACCTGATCGCCATTGAAAAATGTCGTTGCCGGGACGCCCATCATTTCGTCGATCTTGCCTTCAGTTGTTTCCAGTGCGGCATCATTGAAATCTACCAGGACAAAATCATCCTTTTCATCTACATATTGCCAGACGTAAGTGGGGACGGGTATGCTCTTGAATTGGGCGAGGTTACGCTCCTGGCTCTCGCGCAAGGCAACTTCTGTCTGCACGCGCTTGGTGATGTCCATTACATGGAGGATCACTCGATCTGGTGCCAGATACCCGAATGTCATGATGAAATACGACGGCGTATTTCCTGTGAGCGGGAAAGAAATTTCCTGATTGATCGTTTGCTTTTCTTGTAAACATTGCTGAATGCCTTCAAGTGTGTGCTGGATGTCGATCTTTGGAATATTCAGCCGTCGAGGAAATTCCCTCAAAGGTACCCCAACTAACTGCTTTATAAATCCGTCGGTGATCTTTTGGGCAGCGATATTGTAGTCAACCAGGATGATTTCATCGCCCTGCTGCTGCACGATGATGGTGGGTACCGGAATATTGGCGAAGTGTTCTCG
>JBNKDB010000060.1:0-14813 GCA_050288045.1 Anaerolineales bacterium
TGGGCTGGATATGGCAAGATTCTCTCCTCAAATGTGGTTCAAGTGGGTATCTTTGAATTCAGTCGGGTACTTGAGGCCGTAGCCCAACATGCGATCCATGCCGATGTGCGCCAGCCAGATCAACGCCAATTGCAGGCCCAAGCCCCACCCAGTCGCCAGGGCGGTCCCACCCAGCGCCAACGGCACGGCGTAGAAATGTACACTGTTGTAGGCCAGGCTACCAACCCGGGCGTCGATCAGATAGAAAACCATCGCCAGGTCGGGTGCGAACAACAGCAGGGCAAACGCCCACCAATTGTAACCGCGCGCTCCGTAGAAAACCACTGCCGCTACCAACACGGCCAGCCCTTCCAGGTGCAGCAGCAGCCTGGGCATCGAAACAGATAGTGTCTTGCTTTGGGAAGTGATTTCTTTCGTCGTCATACCAATACTCCTTTTTTATCACCAATAACTAATATCGTTAGCTTTCAAGACTAATTATATTAGTTTTCGAAGGTTTGTCAAGGGCGAGAAAGTGAGCAGGCGGGAGACAGGTAAACATGGAAACGAGTAAACAAGGCAAATATTTTCACCACAGAGACACGGAGCCGCAGAGTCATCTTTTATCCCTCTGTGCCTCCGCGGCTCTGCGGTAAAAAACCAGAAAAAGAATATTCTCCCCCACTTACCGCGCTTTATGGTACATTATCTCCATTCATTTTTTGGAAGCCTATCATGCCTGAAATCCACATCCGTACCCTGACCCCCGCAGACGCCGAAGCCTATCTTGCCCTACGCCGCCGCGCCCTGACCGAGTTCCCCACTGCCTTCGGCCGCAGCGTCGATGAAATCATCTCGGCCGAAACCTTCATCGAGCGCCTGGAGAATCCGAATTCGTGGGCATTTGGAGCCTTTGACGGCCAAGCATTGATCGGCATTGTCGGGCTGGTACGATATCGCTACAAAAAGATGCAGCACAAGGCCATGATCGTGGGTATGTTCGTGGCTACCGAGCGCCAGAATGCGGGCGTAGGCCGCCTGCTGATGGAGGCCGCTATCTCCCAGGCACGCCAACTCGCAGGCGTGGAACAACTCGCCCTCACCGTTTCCAGCAACAACCTCCCGGCCATCAAACTGTATACGGCAATCGGTTTCGAACGCTGGGGCGTGGAACCGCGCGCTATGAAGTTCGAAGGCAAATACTACAACGAAGATTATATGTGGCTAAAGTTGGTGTAATTATGGCAATCACGATCCGTACCCTGATCCCCGCCGACGCCGAGGCTTTCAACGAACTGCGCCTGCGCGCCCTGACCGAATTCCCGGAAGCCTTTGGCATGAGTGTCGAAGAAATGCCCACCGTAGAAGTGATGCGCGCTCGCCTGGCCGGAGAGAATTTGTGGATTTTCGGCGCTTTCGACGGCGATCAGTTGATCGGCATGACCGGCCTGCATCGTTTCGAACTCAAGAAGATGCAGCACAAGGCCGAAATCTGGGGCATGTTCGTCGCCCCCGAGCAGCAGGGGCTAGGGCTAGGAAAAGCTTTGCTGGGTGCCGCCATCGACCAGGCCCGCAGCACGCCCGGCATCGAGCAACTGCTGCTCACCGTGGCCGGGTATAACGAAAAGGCAAAGAACATGTACGCCGCACTGGGTTTCGAGGCCTGGGGGTTCGAGCCGCGCGCCGTGAAGCTTGAAGGGGAATATTACGATGACGTGCAGATGTGTTTGATGCTTGAGTAGATAGTATTCGGTACATTGTATGCAGTAACCAGGAAGTGTCATTCCCACGCAATGCCTGTGAACCTGGCTACACGTGGAATGATACATTTATAAGAGCGGTATAATTCCCTTTTTGGGTTAATCATTTACACAAGCGAGCGAAAATGACAGACAATCAACACTACAAATCCATACGGCGCGTGTTGTGGGCCGTGTTGGTTGCCAATTTGGCAATCACTATCGTAAAAATCACTTTGGGACTGATCACCGGCGCGTTGGCCGTAGTAGCCGACGGCTTCCACTCCCTGGTCGACTCCTCCTCCAACCTGATCGGCCTGGCCGCCATCCGCTTTGCCGAACGCCCGGCCGACGAGCGCCACCCCTACGGCTACCGGCGCTACGAAACCCTGGGAGCATTGGCGATTGGCGGGCTGCTGCTGGCGGCCGCCTGGGAGATCGGCAACTCGATCGTCGAGCGCATCGTCTCCGGCGCATCCCCAGAGATCACCACTCTGACCATGATCCTGATGGCACTCACGTTCCCCGTCAATGTGCTGGTCGTGATCCTGGAAACCCGCGCCGGGAAACGACTCGGTTCCGAAATTCTGCTGGCCGACGCCAAGCACACCCAAACCGACCTGTTCGTGACCGGCTCGGTGGTGATTTCCATGTTGGGCGTATGGGCCGGTCTAAGCTGGTTGGATGTGATCGTCGCCTCGGCCGTGATCCTGTTGATCCTGCGGGCCGCTTTCGAGATTTTGCGCGACGCCTCGCGCTACCTGACCGACACGGTGATCGTTGCCCCCGAACGCGTCGAGACCATCGCCCGCGCCGTAGAAGGCGTGCGCTTCGTGCACAACGTGCGTTCGCGCGGCACGCCGGATTCGGCTTTCGTCGATCTGCACGTCAAGGTCGCCCCCGGGATGAGCACCGAAGAAGCCCACCGGGTCGCTTCGGAAGTCGAATACAACCTGAAGCATGAACTCACTGGCGTGACCGATGCGCTGGTGCACATCGAACCGGCCCACCAGGAAAGCTATACCCCCTGGGAGACAATGGTCTACGACCTGCGCCGCATCGCCGACGGCCTGGGAGTGGGCGTGCACGACATCCACATCCATACCAACCCTGAAGGCAAATACATGGTCGAGGTGCATCTCGAAATCACCAAAGAAGTGACGCTGAGTGAAGCACATGCTCTTGCCGACCAATTTGAGAGCCGCGTGAAGGAACGCTGGCCGGAAGCCGAAAGCGTGCTCACTCACCTGGAACCGATCCCCGAGGCGGTGCTGCCGCCCGCCGATTCCCCCGACCCGGCTTTTACCCAGCAGATCGAGGCCTGCGTTGCCCGGCACATCGCCCCGGAGCATATCAGAGACTTGCACGTCTACAATGCCGACGGGCATTTACACGCCGCCATCACGATCTGCCTGCCGGGAGAACTGCCGCTGGTCGAAGCCCACAGCAAAACAGAGCAGTTGGAAACCGACCTGCTGAACGAGGTTCATGCCCTGCACCGCGTCACCGTACACGTCGAGCCAATCGAAGCGGGCGCAGAAACTTGCTGTGAAGACGACAGCGGAATATAGATTCTCCAGGCAAAAAAGAATTTGTGCTAGAATCTGAACATGCGTTTCTATTTCACACGTGATAGATTTCACTAAAGCTGTTTTTACACTTGTTACTCAGTCAGCTGGATGAGCATCTTACCCGAACTCTATTTATTGATGCGATGCTGGTTCAGCGCAGATTTTGAGTAATCGAGGAGGTATGAGCGGAATGAGTAAACGGGATACCCAGGCGGCCAAAAAATCCGCCGCGGAAACGAACTCAAACGAAGATTTGATTGTGAATGCCCTGGGAGTGCAAAAGATCTACCATACCGGCCAGGTGAGTGTACCGGCGCTGCGCGGTGTAGACTTGATCGTCAAACGCGGCGAAATGGTCGCCATTATGGGGCCATCCGGCAGCGGCAAGACCACCCTGCTCAACTGCCTTTCAGGATTGGATACGGCCGATGAAGGCCAAATTATTATCGAAGGCACTTCCTTGCCCGGGATGACGGATCGAGAACGCACCAGTTACCGCGCCCAACGCATGGGCTTTGTCTTCCAATTCTACAATTTGCTGCCGGTACTGAGCGCCGTAGAAAACGTAGAACTGCCGTTACTGGTTTCTGGCGTTGGGCTGGGAGAAGCGCGCAAGCGCGCCCTCGAATCACTGGACCAAGTTGGTCTCGCCCACCGCGCCAATCACAGACCGGCGGAACTCTCCGGGGGTGAACGCCAACGCACAACGATTGCGCGCGCCCTGGTGAACCAGCCCGCATTGGTATGGGCCGACGAGCCGACCGGAGACCTTGATTCGGAGACAGCCAACGAGATCATGGACGTGTTGTTGACGTTGAACCGGGAGCAGCAACTGACCTTCATCCTGGTGACCCACGACCGGGCAGTGGGGGCACGCTGCGAGCGCATTGTGCGCATGCGGGATGGCCTCATCAACGATGAAGCCGTTGAGACGGTACAAGCAGGATAACGATGAAAACTCTTTTCGGTCTGGAGATGGCGACGATCGCCGGTGTGCTGAGCACTATGCTTGCCGTGGTGATTGCCAGCCTGGCGCTGTTGGCCTGGCGTCACCCGATATTTTTCAAACTGGGTGTGCGTCCAATCCCCCGCCGCCGGATGCAATCCCTATTGATCGTGCTCGGACTGATGCTGGCAACGCTGATTATCACTTCCGCCTTCGTCACCGGCGACACCCTCTCACATTCCATCCGCTCGTTAGCCATCGAAGGCATGGGCGAAATCGACGAGCAGATCTGGGCCAACGCGGGGAACACAGACTCATCCTATTTCAGAATGACGAACTATGATTCCCTGGCAACCCACCTGGCCGAATACCCGCTGGTGGACAATATCATGCCGGCGATCAACGAATCCGTGCCGGTTGTAAACTTGACCCGCCGCCGCAGCTTACGCAGCATCAATATCATGGGGTTACGGCCGGAAGATACCTGGGCGATCCCCCAGGGCCAGCTCATGGACGCGAACGATCAGCCACTTGCGCTGCAAGCTTTGCAAGCCGACGAGGTCTACCTCAACGCCGCGGCCGGCGAAGCACTGAGTGCCGCCCCGGGAGACCAACTGGAGTTATATTTCGGCTCCCATCCCAAGATTTTCATCGTGCGCGGCGTCTCCGTTGAGGGAGAAGATGCCCGCGTGTTCGTCAACCTCCACCAGGCCCAACGCATGTTCAACCAGTTGGATCGGATCAATGTGATCTTTGTGTCCAACCAGGGCGACGCACTGGAAGGTGCCGTACACAGTGAGGAAGTAACCGCTCACCTGCGCAGCTTATTAAGTGACCGCGAGGCGGTTGCGCGCCTATACAACATTTTAGGGCATGACCCGGCCGTACCCGCCGCCCTGCGGGCGGCAGCCGCGCGGATGGAAGGCAATACTCAGGCAGACCTGTTATCCCTGGCCGATGGCCTGGAAGCCGGTAACCTGACCCCAACCACGCGCAGCTTGCTGACCGATACAGGCTTAGCAAACCGCGTATTATCCATTTTGACCGATGCCAACTGGGGAAGCGAATCGCAGCGTGACCGCCTATCGAGCATGTTCAGCAATCTTTCTGATCTGGTTGTCGAGGACATCAAGCGCGACACCTTGGATTCGGGTGAATTGGCTGCTAGTGCCTTCACCACGATCTTTGTTGTGTCCGGACTTTTCGGCATCGCCGCAGGGTTGATCTTGATCTTTCTGATCTTCGTCATGCTGGCGGCTGAACGCAAGTCTGAGATGGGCATGGCACGTGCGGTGGGCGCCCAACGCGGCCGCCTGGTAGAGATGTTCGTTTTCGAGGGCACGGTCTACGATATTGCCGCAGCCACCGTCGGTGTAATCATGGGCGTGTTGACCGGCCTGATCATTGCCCTGACACTGGGACGCTCTTTCGCGGGTCTGGGGCTCGATATTCGCCCAAACGTCAGTATATACAGCTTGCTGGTATCCTTCTCACTCGGCATGTTGGTAACCTTTGCCACCGTTCTTTTCTCCGCAAACCGTGTCAGCCATCTGAACATTGTGTCTGCCATCCGTGATCTGCCGGAGCCACCCCGGCCGCCAACATACCTAAAAGATCGGTTATTGGCGCCATTTCGGGTGATTGCCGATGGCTTCCGGGCGCTCTTCCGCCTGCGCGTCTTGCGTGCCCTGCGAAATTGGTTGTTCGGGCTGCCGGGTAGCCTGTTGCGAATCGTGTGGCTGGGATTTACCAGCGGCCCATTCACATTTTTGCTGGGGCTACAGCTGGCCTCCGTTGGCTTCCAAAACGCCAACGGTTCAGCCTACACGCTGGGGATGTCCTTCGTGATCATCGGCGGCGCGCTTGTACTGCGCGGATTGCTGAAACCTCTATTCCGGTTGCTTACCCGCGGCCGAGCCTGGAAAACGGATGACTTCCTGGACCGGATCACGTTTACGCTGATGGGGCTGGCACTGACCCTATTCTGGTCGCTGCCATCCAGCTTCCTGGAAGATAACTTTGGCGTGCCCGAAATGAGTGGTGGTGCGGAGATGCTCTTCATCTCCGGCATCATGCTGGTTTCCGGAGCCGTGCTGGTAATCATGTACAACACCGATCTGCTGCTGCGCTTGATTCTGCTCATCCTCGGCCGTTCGCCGCGCTTAGCCCCGGTATTCCGCATGGCGATCGCGTATCCCCTGTCCAGCCGCTTCCGCACCGGGATGACCATTGCGATCTTTGCCGTTGTCACCTTCAGCGTGATTTTCATGGCAACGCTTTTCAAAGTGAATGATATTGTCCTGAGTGATACGGAACAGTTCACCGGGGGTTTCGACCTGCAGGTGGATTACAGCAGGAACAATCCAGTCGATGACCTCCCGCGTACGATTGCCAGACGGCCGGGTTTGAACCGGGAAGACTACGCGGTGATCGCGGCTTTGACCACCCTACCGGTAGAACTCAAGCAAGCGCGCTCCAATCCCTGGGCAGGCTATATGATCCGGGCTGGTGACCAGGCTTACTTGGAAAATATCGATTATGAAATCGGGGCCAAGGCCGAAGGCTACTCAACCTCGGCCGAGATCTGGGAAACCGTGCGCGACAAGCCCGGATACGCCGTAATCGACCGCCTCGCCGTACCCTCGCGTACCACAACCAATATCATAATTGGCGGCCCAGAGTTCAGCCTGGAAGGTGTCTACCTTGAAGACGAGACCATGCAGCCGATCCAACTAGAAGTGCGTGACCCCAACAGCGAAGCGACTTTCGAAGTGACCATAATTGGCGTCCTCGAGCAGTCGGCAATTACAGGATACGGATTAATCACCTCCCAGGAAACGTTGCAGAGGGGGCTAAACATCGAGCTGCCTAAACCAACGTACTACATTCGGCTTGCAGAGGGGGTCGATCCAGCCTCAACCAGCGCCGCGCTAGAGAATGTATTTCTAAAGCATGGCCTGCAAAGTATCGATCTGGTCAAGGAGTTGCAGGACTCGTTTGCGACACAACTTATCTTCCAGCAGCTCATGTTAGCTTTTCTAACCGTCGGGTTGGTGGTTGGCGTGGCCGCCTTGGGCGTGATCAGCACCCGCGCCGTTGTCGAACGCCGCCAACAGATCGGCATGCTACGCGCCCTGGGCTTCCAGCGCGAGATGGTCAGTTGGGTCTTCCTGATCGAATCATCTTTCGTGGCTTTACTGGGCATCGGACTAGGTATTGGGCTGGCATTGATCCCGGCTTCTCAATTGATCGCGGACATGGCCGTCGATATCCCCGGGCTTTCTTTCCAGGTGCCCTGGAAGGAAATTCTACTGGTCTCTGGGTTGGCCTACAGCATGACGCTATTGACCACCTGGCTGCCCTCCGTGCAGGCTTCACGGGTCAGACCGGCCGAGGCATTACGTTACGAGTAAACCCTCGCCAAGCCAAGCATAACCTCATTCTGGTTCACATATCATTAAATCGAATTGGTCGTTGCGGTGGCTGAAGCTGCCGCAACACTTCCCCCTTTCCTATGTTATTGTGCGAAATGAAGTGCGTTATGCAGGCCGAAACGGGCCATTGCTCGGCGGGAAGTTCCGGTCTACCTGCGCAAAATAATCCCACTTGGCCTTATCAGACGCCGAGTACGCATTTTCTTCTGGGAGGTCTGCGACCCGAGCCAGGATTTTATCCCAGCAAACCGGGTGATAAGGCGAAGTATCGTCGCCGTAACCCGAGTTCGATCTTAGGCCAAGCACAGCACAATTCCGGCATAAGTGTTCGCCACACCAAGCACACCGGGTATCGTTACAGGCACAAATCTGCGCCTCACAAACCGTACAGGCTTTATATTCCGAACCACATACCGCACATTTTTCCACGACCATACCTCCATGAATATGGTTATCAGCAGTTTCTGATGAGAGCACACCAGTAATGGATTAACGATCAGATATACCTACAGCAATGGAATCTGCGGCGCGGTGTAGGTCAACGGGTCAAGGTCGAGTTGCTCGGCAAAGACCTCGCGTGTGATGGTCGGGTTTTCGGCCACCCGGCGTACGTGGCGGAATTTAAGGAAACGCCAACCCTTTTCGATTTCCTGTTCCAAGTGGGGATCATTCTTGATCTTATGCATCACCAGGTTAGCGCGCCCGCCGGGCAGTACGATACAACTGCGTTCAGGTGAATAAGCCGGGTCGAACACGATCTCCCCCAGCACGGCCGAAGCGATCACATAAAAGACGTAATCGACCTGATCGTTCTCATCCAACCATAACAATGGCCCCTCGTCCCGAACCTGGCAACCCAGGCGCTCGCCCAATTCGGCCAGCATGGTGCGCATCGTTTCCAGGTCGGTACGCCGGGACTTAGGAGCATCATCGGCACGCATGCCCCAACCACCATCCGCATCCATTTCGGCATACGATTCGAGCGTTGCCAACAGCAAGTCGCTTTCCGGGGTCAGCAAGCCGGGAAAGGCCCGGCAAACAGCCGCGTCCAGTTCCAGGAACGGTGTATCCGGATTCGCCACCAGGTGATTGACCAGCGCTTTCTCGACACGGTCGGCCAGCGGAGGCTGAGCTTCTCCGGTTTCGCGCAGCCACCACTGCCCCACTTCGGGTGACTTCGCCGGAACTCGTTCCGCGCTACCTTCGTAACGCAAGAAACCATGCATAAAGCTGAAGCTTTCGACCGCGTTGCGCAATTCAGTAAAATTATCGGCCGGGGAAAGGCCGGGGTTGCCAAGTAAATGCACCTGCGCCAGACCGCGCACGGCGGCAGCCTGCATGTACAGATATTCGACCGGTTGGCCGCGCTGGCGCAGGAAATCCTGCGCCGTCAGGTTGATGGTTTGCTCGACGGCAACTTCTTCATGGGTTTCAGATAAAGTCTGCTTTTGCCACAATAGCTGGGCCTGTCCATCGTCAGGGCGCAGCGCCACGTCTTCCAACCGGAAACCGGCCAGGGATGCGGCAGTCTGCACCGCCAGGTTGAAACCGGGTTCGCTCTCCGTGATCAGGCCGTAAAAAAGTGTGCCATCCGCCAGATACGGGGCAAGGTCTTCCAGGGCAGCGTGTACGGCGGTGGTATGCCAGGCCCAATCGTAGCGCCGGCGGCGCAGCACGCTCACGAACGGCCCAACCGCCTCCTGCCCCCACAACCACCCGGCCCATAAAGCTGAAAGCGTCCAGAAAGCCTGATTAGGACGCGGGAAAGCGGTCACCACCGCGCCAATCTCGATCTCAGGCTGAGCATCCGGCAGATGTTCAACCAACCGCGTCAAACGCCCATCGAACAGGCAAATGCCGCCCGCTTCCGGCTGTGCAGGCCAAGCCACCAAAGGCACCGGCTCCGTATCTGCCGCCGTCCACTCGGCGATGGCATTTTCCAGCGCCAGCCAGACGTTATTTTCCCTGAAATTGTTCGGCACGCCCAACTGCTTGGGGCGCTCGCGGCCGCTGGGATAGCGCCATAAGGTATTGGCCCGGTCGCAAGCCGAGAGCAATAACGCCGCCAGGTCGCGTTGGCGGGTGGGCGGAAGCTCCAGGCCATCCAATTTATTGATCAGCGTGAAAAGCGCATACACCGCCCGCGGCAAATAGGCTTCCAGAGCTTCCTCAGCGTGCTCACGGTTGGGGTCATCCACAGAAGCGACGCGCGCCAGGGCACGCGCCTGATGTAACCCACCCGTAGAAAAGCGCGCCGCTTTCTCGATATCTTGCGGGGTGACCGGGAACTCGCCCGCCTGCCCACAGGCCGGACAATTGTAAATGCGGGCATAAGGCGCGGCGGCATCACGTTCCCACAGGAAAGCCTGTGCCTCTACCGTCTCACCGCACTTATCGCATTGCGTAGTGTACAACTCACGGATGTGCAGCTCGATGCGTTCTTCCCCCCGCCGTGAGGCCGCCAGGTCGGACAGCGCCAACTGCATCTCCTCGTGGCTGGGCGGATTGGCAGCCACTTCGATCAGGAAGTGCGCAATCGGGTTATTGGCGGCTACCAGCACCTTATACCCGGCGCGGGCCGCCTCGACCACCAATTGCGGTGAGGCGCCAAACGGGTCGAGCACCCAGCTCCCGGCCGGGAGAGTTTCTTGCAACCAGGTAGAAACCACCCCAACGGGCAAGCGCGGTAGGAAGCGCGCCAGCGGTCCCGGCGGTTCGGGCAGCCTTCCAGGAATGTAAACTAGCGCTTCAGGCATATTCACCTCATTCCTAGTATAATGCCCCTCGGAGAAAATGCAATCATTAAAAAGTTCAGGCAAGGGAAAACAAAGGACTATAATAGTTTGTTCAAGTTGAATTTATCCTTTTAGTTTCAGGAATTGTCTATGCGCATCCGACATACCGGTATCGAAACAAAATCATTCAAGCTTTTTTTCCATCTCATGGGCCTGTTGCTCAGCTTATTGGTACTTAGCGGCTGCGACCTGCCCATCGAGGTTGCCCTGGAAACACCAACCGAGCAATTGACCGAAAGCCTTCTGGCCGATGAAGCGACTGCTACCGTCGCTGCGACAGCTACCAGCCCAGCCACGACTGAAGCAGCCACAATAGCAAGCGATGCAGCCGCCCCAACCCCTACTCCAAAAGAAACCAATACCCCCGTCCCCGAAGATTCATTCTGTCTCCCAATAAAACCGAACGTTTCCCTGGAAGCGACCAGCTTCGAGAGCTACCCCAGTGCCATCCTCAATTACCTCAACGCCGGGGGCAGCGTGGAAGCTCTGCAAGAAAGGTTGGCTGAATTGGAAATCGGCAATGATCCGCTGGCGGCCACTGCCGGGGAACTGACCGGCGACGATAAACTGGAAGTGGTCGTTTCATTCATTAACGATCATTCACAAGGCTTTCCACCGCAAGGCGCGCTGCTGGTCTTTGTGTGCAATGGGGAAAGCTACGAACTCGAGCATTACGAAATCTCCGAGCAGGGCTTCGAGCCGCCCGCCATCATTCACATCCGCGACCTGAACGCCAACGGCCTGGGTGAATTGATCACCAGCAACGCCATCTGCGACGCGCACACCTGCTATGAAGACGTCAAGATCTGGGAATGGACTCCAGAAGGATTCCAGAATCGCCTAAACGGCACCACCATCGACCTGCCCTTCCCCGATATCCAGATCACGGATTATGAAAAAGACGGTGTGTACCAACTCGAGGCGGCCGGAAGCGGGCCGGGTTCGATCAGTGCCGGGCCGCCGCGCGATCGTACGCGCATCTTCACCTATAATGCCGTAACCGGTTTTTGGGACGTCACGCAAGAAATCCCCGGACCTTCCAACTACCGCATCCACGTGCTGCATGATGCCGACGCCGCCGTCCGCAGCGGCGATTACACGCTCGCCCAGGTCTTCTACGACCAGGTCATCAATGACCCCGATCTGGACGATTGGATGCCGGAAGAACACCCCGATGAGTTGCTCAACCTACAGGCTTACGCCCGCTACAAATTGGTGGTCGTTTATACCCTAATGGAGCAGCCTGACAACGCCCAACGCGTCTTCGAGGCCATGGTCTCGCTCTATGCCGAGGATTCCGACCAACGCGGTTACGTCGAGATGGCGCAGACCTTCCTAAATTTGTACACCGGGACCAACCTGGACGCGGCCTGCGACGCCGTGCACCAATATGCCGCCATCAACCTGGCAAAAGTGCTCACGCCGCTCGGACAAACTGTCTTTGGCACCTCGAATCTAAATTACTCCCCCCTGGACGTGTGCCCCTAAACCGGTGCGCTCCCGATCACCGGTAACCGTTCAAATTATTATTTCCTTGTAAGCCGTAGCACTCGGCCGCAACACGGATCTGGTCCTTGACTTCCAGGCTGCAATTGCTTTTCAGCACTGCATTCACGACCGTCAGCGCGTCGAAGACCTTGTCGCCAAATTCCCCGCTCTCGTTATAGAACTGCGCCAGTCCAACCAAAGCCATGATCTCGAGCGCGTCTGGTTTACCGCCACATTCGAGTTCGAACTGGGTTTGCTTGATCTCGATTTCGCGGGCCAACGCGTCAAGATCCCTCAAGCCAGGATCAGCCAAAATCTCCTGCCAGATCTCGAGGGCATTTTCATAGTAAACCAGCACTCTGGGATTACCATTGAGCAGCATGTGTAAAGTAGATTTCATTGTTCGCTCCTAAGCATAAATGTGCAGTTTGATTTTACTGAACATGCTATGAACGAACCGCTGAACAACCACTGAACAACGTCTTAAAAGGCAAAAAAACCGGCGTAAAGCGCTCCGATGAACAGCAAGATCAAGATCACATTGATCACCAAACTGCGCGTCTGCTCTTCCCGGTAGGCGCGCCAACTCAAAACCGCCAGGTAACCGATCATCGGCACCAATGTAGCCACCAATATGATTTCGACGACCTGCCAGGAGATCACCTCGGCATTGTTCAAACCAAAGGCGATCAGGATCATGATCATCACCAGCCAGTTGAACTTCTCGTCGGGTTTATAGCGCTTTGGATGTGGAGACATAGACTTCCTCGCTAGGATTTATTTATCTACCGATCGACAAAAGAAAAGGTTCGCCGGGCTAATCTCAAGAAATATCGATTTGAGATAAATTTCACGATATAATGATTTCATCGTCGCCGCATAGTAACAGGAGGAACAATGAAATTTCGCAGACGTTTACTGGTTCTCCTCATCATTTTACTACTTTGTATACCGGTGGGTATTACACAAGCGCAGGAAGATGATCCCCAACCCCTGGATGATGAATTCGTTGAAGCCCTGGTAATGATGACCGTCAACCACAATTTAATGGCGGGTAAAGACGAACTTGCCGACCTGAATGCGTTGAACGATTTTGTGGATGAGTATTACACACAACGCATCAATACCGTGAGCAACAGTAACACAGCCGACGCCGAAAACACCGCCGCCCTACTGCAACAGCAAAAAGACAACCTACTCAAAACCATCCAGCAAGATATCAGCAAGAAAAAGGAGGGCTATCGCTTCGTCATCCAATTCCTGAATCTGTTTACCACGCCCGACATCATCGAATCGAAAACACCGCCCGACACGATCCAGAAAGTAGTCAGCGGCAGTGACGATCCGCCCGCAGATTATTTGGGCAACATGAACACGCGGACATTGACCAACTTGAAGGCGCAGGCAGATCTTGCACTTGATATCCAAACCATGCTCATGCAGCCCGCCCTGGCTCCCATACTGGACGAGCAATCGCCTTGGAGTTTCGACCTGCCCCAGATCGGCGACTCCAGCGCCCCGATCTTACCCTCTCCAGATGATGAAGATTCACCGGTTGGTACAACCCCCAACGATTCATCGTCTGGAGACGTGGTAGAAACGCCCATCCTCAAGCCGCTGCGTTTCGACAATAACGGTTTCCGCCCTGTAACCGTGAAGGTCGAATCCTACATCCCCGCCGAGGGCTACAGCCCCACCAAACCAACCGCTTCCACAGTTGTTTTCCCAGAAAGCAATTCCAGCGCCTACCTGGAACTTTCCTTGGGGACCTACACCTTCTGCTACGAATGGGAACTGGATGAGGATTACAACAATGATGACACCATCGACTACCATCATAAGACCACCAGCAGCGCCACACTGAACGTCAATTCCAGCGATAACCCAGAGAGCGCCATTTCTGTAACCCTCAGCCCAGACAGCAATGTTTCTAACCCTAACGGCAAATGCGGCGAAACTGTCCTGGAAACAAATGGCGACCTGACCCCGGAAGAAGCCGCCAACGCCGGTACGCACACCTACACATCGGCCTGCCAGGGTGTTGTTTTTACCTATTCCTGTAATGACGACCCGGCTGAGACGCAAACACTGACGATCGAATTTACGGAAACAAGCGTAGTCATCTACAATTGGGAAGGAGAAACGGAAACATTTTCCCGCACGGGCGTCAACCAGTATGTAGAAACGGAAGACACCTCCGTTTACACGCTTATTTTTACAGCGGATGGATTCTCAATGTCCTGGGTAGACGCTGAATGGGGAAGCAATGCCACGCTCTTCTTAACAAGGGAATAACCCCACTATGAAAACAAAACACAAACTGACCCTATTGCTTCTGGCCTTGCTCCTGGCCGCGCTGGCTTGCAATTTACCCGGTTCCGATGGTTACATCAACAATCTACCCGACGGCTTGGTCGAAGACTACAGTGTTCCCCTGGAAGCGGACACGCTCGATACTTACACCTACAGCCCAGACCAACTCGCTATCCAGGAAGCCTACGGCAACCCAACCCGTTTCACGATCATATTCACAGAGGATGGCCGCCTGGAAACCTGGATTTACGACCCGGTCGGCTATCAAGCTGCTTTCGTCGATGGCGATCAGATCACCGAACAGCGAACCCCACCTACCTACCAGGAATACATGTATGCCACCACCTACACCCCGGCGCTTTTCTACGCGGGCATGAGCCTGGACGAGATCGTGGCTGCCAGCGGTAAAGCGGATTTCGTGCTCACCCGCATGGAAGGTGTGGTTGCGGATGGGCAGCTTCTCCACCTGGAAGGACTGAGCGTCGGCGTCGTCGATAATCAAATCCGTTTCGTGGAGACCCTACCCGCCACCACAGAGACGCTACTCT